>WGBF01000083.1 GCA_015494485.1 bacterium
GCCGTCAGCACCGGCATACGCCGTACCATCTGCACGATCGCCCACCCGCCAATAAATGGCGCCATGGCCACAATCCCCGCGGCGGAGAGGATCACATCCACCGTCCGCTTAATGAGCCATTGCCACTGGACCATCGGACGGGGAAGTAATGTAATGAGGGCATAACTTCCGGTGGTTCGGCTTCCTCCGGAAAACAAATGGGCCATTCCCGGAAAGGTGCGGATGGCAACATTCAGACGGTCGCACACGGCAATGGCTTTCATCCATTCCGCACCAAACTGGGGAGGCAAATCCACAATGGCTTCCTGAATGCCATGCTGAACGATAATCTCCGGCAATTTTTCCAGGTTCCCCAATACCGGCAGGGGCGGCGACTCCGGAACCGATTCCACTGCTACAATTCCCTTTACTTCGTACAATAAGTGGGGATTCATGCGCACATCTTCCAGAAACTCCGCCGTGCGTTGCGAAAAACCAATGAACAGCGTTGGCTTTGGGGCATATTCCAGAATATGAAACCGTTTTTCCACAGCAATAATTCCCAGGCGGAACCCCGCCGTTAAACCGCTCATAATGAGCCAGTACCCACCCAGGGAGAGCCATTGACTGCGGTTGGTGGGCATTTGCAGGTCGGAGGTGACAAATCCCAGTACCACAATGCCAAAGGTAATAACGCGCAACAGCCGGGTTACGTGGTCATACCGGCTGACATCCCAGCCCAAATCGTACAAACCGTTTAGCCAGAACAACAGCCCCCACAGCAACACCGCATACAGCATCACGGGGTACTGAAACAGGTCGGCCGGCTGGCGAATGACCACATCTTCGGAAAATCCCAGGTGCGTGCGCAGCCAGAAAATGGCCAGCAGGGAGAGCACCACGGCTACCGCATCCCCCAGAAACAGCAACACCTGATGCCACAGGCGGTTCAGGTGTAACGGCACCACCGGCCGGGAATTCGGCACAGCATCGGCTGCCGGTGTTGCCGGGTCATTCAAGTGAAATGGGGAGGGATTGAACACCGATTTGGTCTGAAAACCCAGGCGGGAAAACTTCTGGTAAGCTTCCAGGTAGCCCAGGCGTTTCATCCAGTACACCGCCAATATCAAAAATACTCCGAACAACACGTACACCGTGACATCGCGGTAAACCACCATCAACATTGCCAGAAGGGTTAAAAACACCTGAATTAAATACAGCAGCTGCACGGATTCCGGATGGGAAATGCCCAGATGCAGCAAGCGGTGGTGTACATGGTGCTTGTCCGGGTGGAAGGGACTTTGCCCCTGGCTCAGGCGACGGAAAAAGGCCATCAGCGTGTCGGAAAGGGGTAGCCCCAACAACACCACCGCGCTTAAAAACAACACATGATGACTGCCGGCTACCCGAAACGCTTCCACCGAAAGAAACGCCAGCAGGTAACCCAGTTGCAGGCTTCCCGCATCCCCCATAAAAATGGTGGCGGGAAAGCGATTGAATTTCAAGAAACCCAGAACGGCTGCGGCGGCCAGAATGGCCAGCACCAGCAGAAAGGAACTTCCCTGAATGGCAGCAATAACCGCAAACCCCAGGAAGGCGATTACCGCCACACCACCCGCCAGACCATCCAGACCGTCCAGCAGATTAATGGCGTTTACCACAAACACAATCCATAAAACCGTAAAGGGGATACTGAAAGCGCCCAGCAGGAACGCTTCATCCGGCGGGGCAACAAACGCTTCAATAATACAGCCATTCACAATTAATGCAAAGGCCGCCACAAGCTGAAGCAAAAATTTTACCCAGAAGGGCAAACTGCGCAGGTCATCCAACAGGCCCGTCAAAAAAATTACCGCCCACCCCAGAAAAAAGAACTGATGCTTCGTAAACACTGCAAGTGGTACCAGATTCAGCAAAACAGACAGGGCAAATCCAGCACCCAGTCCCAGGAAAATTCCCACCCCACCCAGCAGTGGGGTAAACTGCTGATGCATGCTTCGCGCGGTGGGTAAGGCACCAATCCGGGCCTTTAAGGCCAGCAATCGGCAACAATACACGCTGCCCATCGCAGCAAAAAAGGTTCCTATGGCTACTATCACCAGCATGGGCATCATTGCCGGATTCTCACAATTTGAATGGGCCTGTTCATATTAACAAATGCGCTGCCGGGTTAAATTTCATCGTTCAGGTGTTTAATTACCCGTGCCGGTACCCCGGCCACAAGGGTGCGGGGCGGCACATCTCTGGTCACCACCGCTCCCGCTGCCACCATCGCCCCTTCTCCAATGGTTACTCCAGCCAGAATGGTGGCACTGCTGCCAATACTGGCCCCTTTTTTTACGTAGGTAGGTACCACTTCCCAATCCTCCTCCGTCTGAAGGGTGCCGTCGGGATTGGTTGCCCGCGGGTAGAGGTCGTTAATAAACGTCACATTGTGCCCGATAAAACAGTTGTCCTCAATGTGCACGCCTTCGCAAATGAAGGTGTGGGAAGAAATTTTGCAATTCCGCCCCACCGTGGCCCCTTTCTGAATTTCCACAAAGGTGCCAATTTTGGTGTTGTCCCCAATTTCGCACCCGTACAAATTCACGAAGGCGTAAATTTTAACATTTTTGCCCAGTTTTACGTCATCAGCTATTTGCACAAACTTCATGGGGTCTCCCCTTTTCCGTTGCGAATTACTCGGTCAATCAAATGTAAATAATCTTCTGCCAGTTTGCTGCGGTCAAAATGGGTTTCCACAAATTGGCGACCGGCATCGCCCATTTGCCGGAGCACCGGGGGATTTTCCTTCAGATCCAGAAGGGTTTGGGCCAGGGACGTGGCATCCTCCGGGGGCACAAACCGTCCCGCACCGGCTTCTTCCACAATGCGCCGCGCTTCCCCATCCACGCTGAGCACAATGGGTTTGCCCATCGCCATAATTTCAAATATTTTGGAAGGGATGACGGTGGTAAACAACGGCAACCGGCGTAACGGCACCAGCACCACATCCGAAAGGGCATAATAATCCGGCAGGACAGTTTTGGATTGTTGCGGCAGAAAGGTGACATTACTCAGACGATGTTCCCGGGCAATTTGCTGCAGCCGCTCTTTCTCTGCCCCTTCCCCCACGAACAGAAAATGGATGTCCGGGTGTTCCCGAAGCTGCCGGGCAGCTTCCAGTACCCGGTGAAGCGCGTGGGACAACCCGTGCGTGCCGATGTAGGTCACCACAAATTTGTCCTCCACCCCCAGTTGTCTGGCTAAACGGGGATCTTTCTCCCTGGGGGAAAAGAGCCGCAAATCCACGCCATTTTTAATGACCGTGATTTTTTCCGCCGGAATGCCGCGTTCCTGTAACACCCGGGCAGTGCTTTCGGTAACCACCACAATATGGGCTGCCCGGCGGTACAAAAACATCTCCACCGCTTCCAGAAAGCGAATAATAACGGGGTTGCGGATTTGTCCCAGCTGCACAATGGATTCCGGCCACAAATCCCGCACCTCAAAAATAAAGGGTACGCGCTTTATCCGACTGATGGCAAATGCCGCCACCGCCGCCAGAAACTGGGGGCTGGTGCCAATCACCACATCCACATCTCCCACCTGCGGCGTGCCCAGGGCAATGGCGGAAATCATAAACGAAAAGTAATTTAAAATGCGCTTAACGAACCCTTTGTTGGCTGCGGGGTAAATCCAGCAGCGTTGCACCCGAATACCATCCCTTTGTTCCTGCACTTTCCATTTTCCCTGGTATTCCGGGGGAACCACGCCGGTAGGATGATTGGGCATGGCGGTTAATACGGTAATGCGGTGCCCCCGCTGAACCCAATGGCGTGACAGCTCAAATACCCGGGCGGCCGGTGCTCCCATTTCAGGGGGAAAATATTGCGAGACGTAGAGAATCCGATGATGTGTTTCCATGCGCTTAATCGTCAATAGCCTCTAAAAATTGTTGAGCAGCCGCCAGTGCCCGGGCGGGAGCTATAACATAATACATCCGTACCGGGGGAGCAAGGCGCGGGCGGAGAATTAATACCCGACTGGTTTGCGGCTTGTTGTAATGTGGAACGTAAACCCCGGATTCCTGGCTGAGTTGTGCCTCCGGCATACGCCACAACACGTAGAGCCTGGCGCCGTTTATTTCCAGAATAGCCTGCCGCGCTTCGGAACGAACAGTAACCTGCACCGCAGGATGAAGATGAAAATAAGCTGCCACGGAATGCACCTGCCCCTGGATGACATCGTGAATGCTCCAGAAGCCCACCGGATGATGCCGGACTGTCCGCCGGTGGCGATACCGCCGGGAAGCCGGTGCCCAGGAATGGTAGTATTCCCCGGTGACTTCCCAGTGGTCATTATCCGTTTTTTCTGTCACCGGTTCGGGATGAATTCGCCGCCCCATGCGGAAAACCTTCCAGCATTCCGCCTGGGCAAGTTCATTAACGATTACGGTATTGTGAGCGGTGGCAGACCGCACCGTCTGGCGAAGCGGGGTTTCTTCGTAATTGCCCAATCCCGCATCCACCAACACCGGCTGTCCCTGAAAATGGTAGGTGATGCTCAGCGTGTCGCAATGGGCGTGCCCTGGTTGGTAATCCGGCCCCAACGGCCCACCGTCAAACACCAGCAGTTCCTCCGCGGTGCGGTAAAACGCATATCCGGATGGGGAAACATGACGCACCGGATTGTCCGGCACAGCCAATTCCAGCGACAGTGAATTCAAATAGTCCTGCAGTGCCTGAATGGGATACATCATGTCGATAGCGGTATCGCCCCACAGGGGAGGTTCCGGGAAATCCCCACCCCAATTCAAATAGGCCTGCCACATGCGTGGTAACAGGCTCTCCAGCGTGTTTTTGAGGCGGGCAATAGCTGGGAATGTTTTCGGGACGCATCGTAACAACGCCAGCACATCGGCCAAGTGTTTCACCAAAATGTTCTGGTACAGCACGCTGCGTTCAACATGCATGCCATCGGGGAAAAACTGCTCCGCCAACTCCTGCAACAACACCTGCACCCCCTGCCTCACCCATCGCTGTTCCTGAAAAAACACGCCGGCCATCACCAGGGCGCGCGCATTTTCCAGCAAATGATTGCCCCTCAGGTGAAACTCCATCCGCCGCCGGAGATAGGCCCCCTGTTGCCACAGCCGGGTGAGGAATTGGGTGTTCAACGACGGATCCGCTTCAAACACTTCCGGGTGGTTCAGATAGAAGAGAATCCAGTTGCCTATTCGCAACGAAGTGGGATACGGGTGCCAGGCCGGTTCATCCCCCGGGGGATGGCGCTCCAACCACCGCCGGATAAGGGCGAGACGGTTTTCCATTGGCAAAGATTGGTCAAACAAATAGTGGAAGTAATGGAGATGAAACACCTCCAGGAGGGGCAGCTCCCGCGGAGTTACCTCACCGGCAAGAAACCGCCGAACCAGTTGTCTGTCCAGAGCCGGTGGGGTGGAAAATTGGAAGGCTACCCGCTGAATCCGGGTGGGCCCGTTTACCGCAGAAGGCAGGGGAGGTACAGCCCACCACCGAAGCACCCATTGGGGGAAGAATTTTTCTTTTATCAGATGAAATATCTGGGTGCGTTTGAGATAGCGAAGGGTGTGGAATCCGCGGCGCCAGATAGCCATATTACCCTCCCCCCATTACCAGGGCATGCCACTGTTCCCGGGTGAAGACAATCATTCGGTCTCCGCCGCGGCAATTCCGCGTGGAAAGGTAAAAATAGGGTATTTCATCGCTTGCCGCATACCAGGGAAGCGCTAACTCCGCGTAGCTAAAATACCGCAAGGGCAGAAAAGAGCGCGGCAGACCCCACACTTCCTTCCATTGATAGCCATCGGGAGAAACCCACAGCGTGGCACGGGGTTCGGTATTTGCTCCGCTGGGTTCTACCACGGTGGTGATAACAAAATGCTTCCCAATTCGCCGGCAGTAAAAAGCGCTACCGGGCAATTCCTGGCGAACTTCAAGCTGGTTGGTATTCAAATCCCAATACATCACCCGATTGGTTTCTACTTCGGTATCCGTTGCCCACAGGATACCTTCAGGCATTGGCACCAGCTCCACCGCCCGAAATTGCTGACGGCCACCCCATGCCCGTTCTACGGTGCGCAAATCCGGGCTTTTCCAGATGCCAATTTCTTCGCCGTAATCCCCGGTTAAAATCCAGAACACCTTTCGGTATTCATCATACACCACATGATGGATATGCCGCACGGTTCCGGGCTCAAAACAGAACCCCTTTTCCCAGCTTTCACCCCCGTTGCGGGAAACAAACAGACAACTGGAATGCGGTGTCCGGGCGGTATCGTACTCCCCGAAATAAAGCCAGCGCTTCTGCGGGGAAAAACCAACCCGCAGGGGCCGACGAACCCGCAAGGGCAAAACAGTTTTAATTTGCCCATCTTTAATGTGAACCACCCGGTAATCAAAAAAAGCCGTGTAGGCGTTTTCTCCTACCGGAAATACATGAAATATTTCCGCGCGCAACAGGCGCCGGAGAGGCCTGCCCAGAGGTAAATTCAGGGCCGGATTCCGAAACGGTAGACGGAATAACACCTCCAGTTTCCGGTGCTGCGGATAAAATCGTCCCACACGGTTGCCAAAAGAAACCAGTGCGCTCCCATCACGGAAAACCGCATGGGCTACGAATCCGCGATGTGTAGAATACGATTGCATTTCCATTGTTGATACCTGGTTAACCCCCATGCCCCTGCCTGAACTACCTGGGCAACTATCCACCATGTTAAGCGCTGCCCTATGGATAACGCCACCGGTTCCAACGGCATGCCCAGTGTCTTAAAATCTTCATTCAGTACCGTTTGCATCAGGTATTGATACGATTTCGGCAATTCCTGGCGCCACTTTCCGGCATTATTTGTTAATACCGGGCGGGTAACGTTACCCTTCCACTCCGCTTCATCTTTATGAATCAACGTGTCCGCTGAGGTGTAATAGGTCAACATCGCCGGGGAATATTCCACGCCTAAAAACTGGCATACTTTTCTTAATACGGTTTCGCTTTCCCGAATAAGGTTTTCGTAATGAATCGTCAACATCGGTAGGGAATGACTTTCCGCATAATGCCACATCGCCAGCTGGTATTTATGAACCGCCACATGAAGCGCGGGCGGGCGGTTCCGGGACCATCCGGCGCGCAGCTTACTCAGAAGAACATCTCTGGGGTCCCGTACAATATGCAATATTTTGCTCTGGGGGAACAGGCGGGACAGCGGTACCAGCCATTCAATAGCCCGTGGTTCTTTTACCCCAATGATTGGTTTACCGGTCCGCGAATGCACATCAGACAAAATTCTGGTAAACCAATACAACCGGGAATCCCCCTCCGGCACTTGCTGTGCCCATTTCTGCCATTTGGCCTCGGGGATGTTTAATCGCCGGATAAAACGATCCGCCTGTAAAAAACGCGCCTGTGCCATTCCGTCTCCAGTAGTTCGCAGGGTATTGGTAAATAAAAATCGACGTACAAAATGGAACTCCGGGGATACCCCAATTCGGGGATGAGCGTTTAGCATCGCCTGCAACAACGTGGTGCCGGATCGCCCTACACCCACAATAAAAAAGGCAGGGGTTACCGTTTCACCAGCGCTTTGATTTCCTGTACCAGGATATCGGTCCAATATTCTGTACTCAATTGATGTTTGAATGTACTTATATTTTTTGACAACTGATTATACAACTCCCGATCGGTGTGTATTTCCTCAATGGCAGAAGCCAATTGCTCCTCATCCCCCGGTGGAATCAGGATACCGGTACTGCGGTCCTTAACAATTTGTTGAATACTGGGCAAATTGGTGGCAATAACCGGCTTGTTCAACATGAAGGCCTCAATAATTACGCCGGGAATCCCCTCCTGGTAACTAGGCAATACCAACACATCATTTTCTGCAAGAACTTCCGGAACTTTCTCATGCGGAAGTATTCCGCCGTAACGAATAGCAGGATGAGACTTAGAAACCATCTGACTTTCATCTTTTCCATATAGGGTTAATTGAATATTATACCGGTTCGCCAATTTTGGGAACACCGCTAACAAATGGTGAACCCCTTTCCTCGTGATTAAATCCCCCAAAAAGAGAAATTTTTTCGGCGCTTGCTCAATTGGACGCCACTTATGGGTAATAAATGGTCGGTTATTGGAAATAAACCGCACCCGATGCCGACTCAGCTTCTGGAAAAATTCCACCTCATAGTGCGTCTCAAAACAGGACAAATCCGCATTTAAAATGGTGGCCACCAGCAGTTTCTGAAACCAGCGGGGTTGCTTTTGAAATAATTCGATGTTATTCCCGGCAGAGCGACGGGTAATAAGGGGTTTTCCCATGGCCCGGCACATCAGGTAGTAAAACGGCCCCATAAAATGGATGTAATTGTAAGGCGCCTGGAAAAGCACCACATCGCTTCGGGGGATGGCTACCAAGCCTTTCAAAAAACGCCACACCAAATGGAGGATGTAAAACCGCCGGGCCGTTTTGGCCGAGAGGTCTATTTTACGGATATCCAGCTGGTCCTGGTATCGGTTCAACAAATCCTGATAGAGGTAATGGAAGATCAGGCGCTGCCCTCCTTCCGGTGGAGGAAAAGTTGCCAGATACAACAATTTTATGCGCGGTGTTTTTTTCATTAAAACGCCATCCCCTCCCTACACAAATGGCTGCTCCGGTTCATGAACAGGACGGTAACTCCCGAAAGTAAAACCGACACCCGGATTTCATTGCCGCTGGATGGGGTCACAGAGCAGCAAGCAGTTCCCCACCGTTTAAGCACGACAGATTCAGTAATCCGTGCAAATGCCAATACCGCCATACGATTAAGCCGTTTTTTTACGGAATGGAATCCCACGCTATTTTCCCCGTTTTTGAATACAAAAACGTTAGTCCTTCTATTCATTGCAGCTCCGTTAAAATCGCTTCCACCACTTCAGGTGTTACTCGTTCCAGTTGCTTCGCTTTTTTGCCAATGGCTTTTATCAGCCGCCATGACATTCCGGGAGGCTGGTGATATTTTAACACCAATAATCCCCAATAATATACCAGCGTACCCATTCGCCAGATATTCCACACCAGAGGCGAATACACCTGTTTAAAATGGATGAGCCGGTTCAACGCACCGTTGGTCAGGCGCTGGCGCCGAACAGCCCATTGTTTGCTAACGGACATCGACACTTTATGATATACAATAGCTTTATTTACCACGCAGGCTTTCAGATTGACCCGTTTTAGCTTCATGGCATAATGAAAGTCTTCTTCCCCGTGGAAGAATTGTTCCGAAAGGAGGCCAACGCGTTGGATAGTTGTCATGGGTAACACCAGGGCACATCCGTTTATGGTCTGGGTTTCCCGAATATCCTCAGAAGCCGCATGGCGATAATAGCGGGTCTGCCCCCAGGGCAAAATACGTCCGCCCACATTCCAGATACGCTCCGGCTGATGATAATGGTAAATGGCTGCCTGATAAGCTGCATATTCCGGATAGCGCTTCATTGCCTGAGACAGAAATTCCAGTGCCTGAGGAGCCAACACCGCATCATTGTTTAACAACATGACGTGGGAGTATCCGGCCTGTTGGGCAATGCGAATACCGATATTGCTACCCCGTGCAAAGCCGAGGTTTTCCGGATTTCGAATCAAAAAGAGCGACGGTTCCGCCTCATCGTTCGGTACGTTTAATCTGTCCTTTTCACTGATTTCTTTCACCGAAATGCGGGTAGGCAACGGATATTGCTGCTGGGCTTCTATCACAGAAGACCGGGGAATATACGGCGCGCGTGCCCATTTTAAAATGCGTTTAATGGAATCATCGGTAGAATGATTATCAATTAATATCACATCAAATTGTTGAAAGGACTGCAACCACACGGATGCGAGACATTCAAGTGTATCCTCCCAACCGTTCCAATTTAATATTATAATTGCCCAGCGCATACAATGTTACGGTTCTGGCTTTAAAATTAATCGTTCCGTAAAATTCCACATGGAAAACGCACCCAACAAGAGCAGTAATAATACCGGCATTTCCATGGTCGATAACAGCAAAAAATATTGAACAAAAAACGTGAATGTACTGAAGACAAGCATTAACAAATTTAAAAACAACACAAAAGCATTTTTATACCGGGCGGATAAAAAATACAAACCATAATATGATATACCCGTTACTATTGTATAGGCCCAGGCTAACGACCAACCACCAAATAAATAAAACGGTCCAAATGCAGTACCCACATTGGTAATTAAACCAGAGCCAACATCCATAAAATCCAATGAGACGACACGTACCAGATTATACCGATAGGGATTGCCTAAAATTGTATTGATGATGTTTTTAATTGTAACAAAAGGCGCCCACTCCGGCATGACGTTGGCATGGGCCATCCAGATATCCAGGGAAATGGTGCCAGAGGCCAAATAATTTACCGTATATCGCAAAATAGCCATTTTTAAAACCCGCGTATCCGAAACGCCCGCTGCCTGAGCAATGACAAACCAAAAAATATTAAAAATAATAATCAATAATATTGCCGAGGAAATCAACATTTTTAGTTGATTTTTAATGTTATTATTTAATGTAAAATAAAGGATAGCCATTAATATCATAAATAAAATATGATATTTAACCTGTACC
>WGBF01000084.1 GCA_015494485.1 bacterium
AACATCCTCCATACTGGTTTGAAAATACCGCGGTTTCTTTTGTGGAAAAACATTTTCCCCGCCCGCCAGTTGCCACAGTTCTCCCAGAAAACTGCCGTTGCTTACCACGTACAACCCGCGCAGCGCCCCCGGTTCATGTCCGATAATAATTAACGCCCGCGGTTTCGTTTTCGGTTGATGCGCCTGAACCCACTGGAGGGTATCCTGAATCCCTGCAATCACCTGCTGCGCCTGTACTTCTTTTCCAAACAATTTGCCCAGTTTCTTCAGACTAAATAAAATGTCCTGAATGGTCTCATCCGGGAGTTCAATGGTCTGCAACCCCAGTTTGCGGAATTTGTCTGTGTAGTAGGCCCCCGGAAGAAGCAACACCGCATCCGCATGCAATCGGACGATGGTTTCATAATCCGGGTCCAGATACCCCCCCACAGATGGCAGTTTTTGGGCCTGCGGCGGATAGGTAAAATAGGTGGTGCGCCCCACCAGGTAATCCTGCGCCCCCAGACGAAACACCATTTCCGTAATGCTGGGCACTAATGAAATGACCCGTTTTACCTGTGGGTTGTTGTCCCCCGCTCTGGCAAGTGGCGTGGAAAGAAATACAAGAAGAAACAATCCCCATATCCAGTTATACCAAATAAACCAGGGGAACCCGTTACGTTTGTCAAAACTCCTTCCACGCATAAATTGAATACCACCGTTTTTTAAGGGTGCTGATCCGTAACCGGACCAGCACCCATCCGGGTTTTAGGACCTTCTCAGGGGGCTGAGAAGTCGGTTACTGAATAAACAGCATTTTGCGTATTTGTTGCTGCCCATTGCAGGTCAGGCGGTAAAAGTACGTTCCAGATGGCACCGTACGCCCGCTATTGTCTTTACCATCCCACACAACCTGATGCGTGCCCGCGTTCAGGGGACCATCCACCAACGTGCGTACCGTTTGTCCCAGAACGTTCAATACCTCCAGTTTTACAGAAGCAGCCCGATTCAGTTCAAAAGAAATCGTTGTTGAAGGATTAAAGGGATTGGGATAATTCTGGAGCAACCGGAAATCTCCCGGAAGCTGAACGATACCTTTTTCGGCAATGGCAGTTAACGCGGGGTCGTCCACGGCTACGGAAATGGGCCCGTCACCAACTTCAAACGCATACAGCAACTGAAAGTTGGCATCGTACACATAAAGGGAATCCTTGCCAAAATCGGTAATGTAGGCAATGCCGTCACTATCTACCAGCACGCCAGGTCCACCGGGCAGGACATTGCTGTACAGGGAATCCCCTTCCACATTGTACACAAACACACCACCTCCGTACGTGGCCAAATACACCCGGTTGTTGGCATAATCCAGCGACGTTACAAAACCTTCCAGAGCAATTTGCGCCAGGACAGTATCGGCGGCGGTATCGACAATGGTTAATTCTCCGGAAACACTCACATAATCACCGGTACAGGCCACATACAACTGCCCATTGGCATCCACATCAATAAATTGGGGATTCAGCCCTACGGAAATGGTGTCCACCACCTGCCAGGTTGTGGCATCAATCACGGTAAGCGTGCCGGGGTCATACCCCTGACCATTATAGCCGCTGTTGGCAACGTACACTTTGCCGTTCACATATTTAATGCCTTCCGGACCGTTACTGGTACTTACCGTAGTCACCACCTGTCCGGTATTGAGGTTCACCACGGCAATCTGATTGGTAAACAACAGCGAAACCACCGCAATGGAGTCATTCACAAAATCCATGTAGTACGGATTGGTTCCGGTACCAACATTAATGGAGTCCACCGTAGTCAGAGTGTTCACGTCCACTACCTGAATGGCATTATCCCCGGAGTTGACAATGAACATTTTGTCCTTACGAATACGCACCTGGTTGGTGTACAGCCCTGCGGTAACCGCATTTTTTTGCACGGCACCGGTTGCCAGCTCCACCCTGGAAACGGTTTGCCCCAGCGTATTCAGCACGTACACATTTTGGGTTGATTGTGCCATAGCGGCAACGGCAAAACCAATTGCCAGAATGAACGATAGCATCCATCGTTTCATAAACGACCTCCTTTTTTATTTGTGTGTCCATTGAATTTGACAGGTAACGTATCCGGCCCGCCGCGGCATGGGGTAGCCGAAAATGAGCTGATAATCCTGGTTAAAAATGTTTTGCACCTGAACACCCAATTGAAGAACAACCGGGCCAACCGCCTTCTTGTAATTGACCTGAACATCCCAGATGCGATACGGCAACAACTGGGTTCCCGGGGAGTTGGCGGGCACCGTTTGCCGCTCCGCAACATAGCGGAAAAACAATGCCCCCCAGAAGCTTCCTCCTTGAAACTGCAAGGTGGCATTTACCGTGTGCGGGGGAATAAAAACGATTTGTTTTTGGTAGGTATTGGGTTCCGGGGTAGTGTTGATGGCCCGGATCCAGTTGTACGCCAGTTGCAACGTGCCATGGTCCTGCCAGAACGGGATCTCCAGGGAAACATCCACCCCCTCTTTAAATGCCGAACGTAAATTACGGGGCTGCCATACCCCATTTACCCCCCGGTGCCAGTAAATAAGGTTTGTTAAATTTTCCCGAAAATACCGCATTGAGAGGCTGGCTGCACCGGGTTGCCACACCAGCGTCCACATGCTGCCCTGCTTCTCTTCCGGGCGCAAGTCCGGATTTCCGCGGGCCCGCGCATCGCCTTTCCAGAACAGGCTGTTGAAGTCCGGGTAACGTACAGCCCGCTGCCAGCTTACCGAAACGGATAACGACGGCAACGCTGACGGCACCAGGGAAAGCGCCACAAACGGAAAGCCTTTTGCTGGCAGGTTAAAATAGTTTTCAATCCGCAGGGCCGCCTGAACCCGCAGCAATTGTAAATACGGAAGCGTGTCCCACCCTTTGCGGGTGGTGATAAACGCCGCTCTGGCAATTCGTTGTTTTTGTCCGATGGAATACCGCGGGTACAGCACATTATCCTGCTGCAAAATTTCCTGCAGATAATGTACCCCAACCGAACTGTGCCAGCGGGAAGACAGAGTAAATTCCATCTGGGAATTCACTTCCAGGGTGCGATTTTGGTTCCGAGTGTGAAATCGGGTAAAGGGTGACGGGTCTGCCTCATTGTTAAAGGTTTGCGAAAGCTGGTTAACCGACAGGCGCGTTTGCCAAAGAGCCCGCGCCCCCATGA
>WGBF01000085.1 GCA_015494485.1 bacterium
CATGTGCCTGATTTTTAAACAGATAACTCTTTTTTCAACATCCGTTTTAACGTGTTTATGGTTTCCGAATGAATTTGTGAAATCCGGGATTCGGACACGTTCAGTATTTTGCCGATTTCTTTAAACGTAAGCTTTTCGTAATAATACAGGGTAATTGCCAGACGAGACTTTTCCGGTAATTGTTTAATTAACCGCGCCAGTACAACCTTCATTTCTTCGTTTTCCAGATTTTCCAGCGGATTCTGGGAACTCTGGTCTTCCACCGCTTCGTACAGATTGTGGTCATCGTAATTGGGATTTGGCTTATCCAGCGATACCATGTTCGTCCGGTTCAATTCGGATTGCCATTGATGATACTCTTCTTCGCTAATGCCCAGATGATGCGCAATCTGGCGATCACTGATTTCGCCGCGGTGGACCTGCTCCAGTTCCTCCACCACTTTTTTAATTTTATTGGATTTGGACCGCAGAGAGCGGGGAATCCAATCCTGCTTGCGCAATTCGTCAATAATGGCGCCCCGAATACGGGGAATGGCGTACGTTTCGAATTTGATGCCGAAATACGGGTTATACCGGTCCAGTGCTTCGCTTAACCCAATTACCCCAATATGAACCAGATCTTCCCGATCCACATTGCCGGGTACGGATTTAAAGAGTTTGTTTACCACGTAATGCACCAGCCCCAGATATTTTACCATCAACTTGTTGCGCAATTCAGGGGTCTTTTGTTGATGATACGATTGCCACAAGGGATCAACTTGTGCCTTCATAGCAACTCCTTTTTATTTAGTTATTTTCAAGTTGTTGATTTTCAACCGGTACGGGTTCTTCTGCCTGGGCGGCTTCTTCTTTCCGCGCTTCCAGCTGGGTTTTAATCATGGCATACAGCGTCTGGTTGTATATCAGCAATACAATAAGTTCCACCACCGAAAAGACCAGATAAATCACGAACGCACGAATCAGATTATCCATCAACGGCAGTTTCATATAAAAACCGGACAGCAGGGCAATCAAAAACACCAGTATGGAAAGTTTGAATGGCAAATGTTTCATATTGCGACCTCCTTGTTTTGAATCGTTGCCGTTGCCGGTAAAGCATTCCAAATTTCCTGTAAATGGGGCAAAAAGCGGGTCTTTTTCAACAAAGGCAGGTAGGGAAATGCCTGCTCCTGCATAATCTGCCGAATGGACAGATCAAAAATTGCCGTACCTACCAGGGGTAATTGCACCTGCAGAAAATGCCCCAATGCCATGTTTAGCTTTTCGGCAGCTTCCTGCCCCTGTTCCCGTGTTAAGGCCTGATTTACCACCAGTTGAATGGTATCCAGGCTCATAAATTCACTGGCGGCTTTGACCAGCAGGTACGTATCGATAATCGCTGTGGGTTCCGGCGTGGTAACCAACAGAACGGTTTGCGCGGCTTGCAACACACTTAAATTCCAGGAGTCCAAGCCGGTGTGGGTATCAAACAAAATGACATCAAATACCCGCCTGAAATTTCGAATTTGTTCCAGAAAGAAAATTGCATTATCCAGCGTCCCCCGCGCCATTTGATTTTCCGGTGCTTCGTTCGCCAGCAGTTGCAACCGTTCGCTGACCATGCTAAACCAGATTTGATTATCATCCACTCGATACGCCAGCATATCCCGCACCGAAAAGCGGGGATTAACGTTGGTTAAAACATGCAGCGATGGTGTATTTAGATTGGCATCAATCACCAGCACATTGGCACCGTTCCGGGCGTACAATTCGCCCAGGGCCAGAGTTAAAAAGCTTTTCCCCACCCCGCCTTTGGCACTGGCTACCGCAATGTAGTGGGCTTTGCCCTCTTTCCATTGCGGTTGATGTTCATTGCGCTTCCGTGCAATTTCGCGTAGTCTGGCTGCCTGATCCATCATGCGGCAAAATCTCCTTTAACAATGAGGTTTGCTAACAATCCCTTGTCCGCCGTAACGATATCGTTGGGAACCGTCTGACCGGTAGTCAAATAACTTACCGGCAGCGGGTGTTTGTAAAGGACGTTAATGATGTTTCCCGTCTGACTGGCTTCGTCCAGTTTGCTGAAAATTAAACGATTGGGGCGTAACAGCTGGAACCGTTTTACAACATCCAGCATGGTACGAAAACTGGACGTTAAACTCAGCACCAGATGGACTTCATCCGGGTTGGCGGCTTCCACAAATTTATTCAATTCCCGGAGGTGCTGATCGTGCTTTTGGCTTCTGCCAACGGTGTCAATCAAAATAATGTCCCGTTCCCGGTACTTTAACACTGCTTCCCGAATTTCCTGAGGGCTATAGGCCACACTCATGGGTATGTTGGCAATATTGGCAAATGTCTGCAGTTGCTCAATGGCGGCAATGCGATACGTATCCGCCGATACCAGGGCCACTTTGCGGTTGTAAAACAATTTTAAGTTGGCAGCAATTTTGGCAATGGTGGTGGTTTTTCCCACACCCGTGGGCCCCACCAGCGCCACCACATAGGGCACGCGTGAAATTTGCTCCAGGGGACGCCCCACTTTCACCATTCGCTGAATCAGATTTAGCAGATTACGCCGAACCACATCGGCTTTTTTGTAATCCTTTGCATTGGTATGGGAATACACCGTTTGCACAATGGCTTTTGCCAGATCTTCATTCACATCATTGTCCACCAATTGCTTCAGAAGCACCTTAAAAGTTTCCGGCAGGGCAGGCATCCGGCTGTACTTCAGAAAATCCGCCACCTGGGTCACAACTTTTTTGATGTCGGTAATTTCATCTTTGATTTCGGTTAGTTGCGTAAGTTGGCTCAGCATTTTCTGACGCTCCAGCTCCCAGGCCCTGATTACATTTTCCGGCGCTTGTTCCGGGGCAGTAACCGGTTCGGCAGAAGGCATTGGGGGTTCCGGAGCACGATAGGTTCCATTCCCCCGCGTAGCACGCCGCCCGTTAGCCCGCGCCCGTGGCACAGCCATTTCTTCCGCAATCCCCCGTAACGGTGCAGTTTCCCGGGCAGGTGCCGGTGGTGTATCAATGCCTGCTGTAATTTCGTACATTGGCTTGCCGGAAAGGAAATCCAATCCCCCGCTGTTCTTCACCTTTTTGCTGTGAAGAATAATGGCATCCGGCCCCAATTCCTGCTTCATTTGCTCAAACGCTTCCTGAAAGCTGCGTCCTACAAATTTTTTAATTTTCATTTTCGATCCTCACTTTTCCAATGGACTCAATACGTACCTCGGAGGGCAGTTCGCCAAATGAAATAACCGCCACATCCGGAAATGCTGTTTCAATGAGTTTGCGGAAGTACGCCCGGATTGCCGGGGAGGTAATAATTACCGGATGATACCCTTGACTCAGGGCAACTTCCACATTTTGTGCCACACTTTGTTGGATTTTTTGAATAACCGCCGGCGAAAGCCCCAGCGTGTTTGTTACCTGTTTTTGCCGTTGCAATGAGGTGGTAATTAATTGTTCAATTTTAGCATCCACGGTGATGGCGTGCACAACGCCGTTTTCATCCTGGTACAATTTGGCGATGGTATCCGCCAGCGCGTAGCGGACGTATTCCGTGAGCACATCCACGTTCTTGGTTACCCCGGCATAATCTGCAAGCGTTTCCAGAATGGTCACCAGGTCGCGGATGGGGATATTTTCCCGCAGCAAATTCTGAAGCACTTTTTGAATTGCTCCCAACGATAATTGATCCGGCACCAGCTCCTCTACCACCGCGGGGTAATCTTTCTTTAAATTTTCCAGAAGTTGTTTAACTTCCTGGCGCCCCAGGAGCTTATCGGCATGGCGGCGGATTACTTCCATGAGATGCGTGGACAGCACCGCACTGGGCTCCACTACGGTGTAGCCCGCCAACTCTGCCTCATGCTTTTGCTCCGGAAGAATCCACACAGCTGGTAACCCAAAAGCCGGTTCCGTGGTCGGAATGCCCTGAATAGGTTCCTCTACATTCCCGGCATCCATGGCCAGCAGGTGTCCCAGCATAATTTCACTGCGGGCCACCTCATTGCCCCGAATTTTGATAACGTACTCATCCGGATTCAATTGCAGATTATCCCGCACCCGAATCGGCGGCACAATAATCCCTACTTCCATGGCCATCTGTTTTCGCATGGAGGCAATGCGCTCAAACAAATCGCCTCCCTGCTCGGTATCCACCAGGGCAATTAAGTTGTAGCCAATTTCCAGTTCCAGGGGATCTACCTGCAGGTAATTTTCAATTTCCTCCTGCGGGGCAGGTAACTGGGATTCCTGGATTTCTTCCTCTTCTTCCAGTTGCTGGGTTTCCAGTTCCTGGCGGACGGAATATCCCACTACTGCAATAATGCCGGCCAGAATGAAGAACGGGATGGTGGGTAAACCGGGAGTAAACGCAAAGAGGAACAGCGCCCCGGCAGCAATGAACAGTGCTTTGGGGTTTCCGAATAATTGGCTGGTTACATCCCCGCCCAGATTGTCATCACTGGAGGCGCGCGTTACCACCATACCGGCTGCAGTGGACACCAGCAGAGCGGGAATTTGCGACACCAGCCCATCACCAATGGTTAAAATGGTGTAGGTTTGCAATGCCTGTTGCACCGGCATGCCCATCTGGATAACGCCAATTAACAATCCCCCAATGATGTTAATGGCAGTGATAATCAAACCGGCAATGGCATCACCTTTTACAAATTTACTGGCACCATCCATGGCACCGTAAAAATCAGCCTCCCTGGCTATCATTTCGCGGCGTTGTTTGGCTTCCTGTTCGGTAATAATGCCCGCATTTAAATCCGCATCGATACTCATTTGCTTACCGGGCATTGCATCCAGTGTAAAGCGGGCGGCCACTTCTGCAATGCGCCCGGCCCCCTTTACAATGACCACAAACTGAATGATGACCAGAATCAGGAAAATAACCACTCCCACAACGTAATTGCCTTTTACCACAAAACTACCAAAGGAGCGGATAATTTCACCGGCGTAGGCTTCGCCCAGAATAAGACGGGTAGACGAAATATTGAGTGCCAGGCGGAACAGAGTTAAAATGAGCAGCAAGCTGGGGAAAACGGACAATTCCAGCGGATTGGTCAGGTAAAGCGATACCAACAACAATACCAATGCCGTGGAAATGTTGAGTGCTAACAAGACGTCTAAAATAGCCGGCGGCAGGGGAACGATCATCAGCACCAGAATGGAAATAACCCCAATTGCCAGCAATATGTCGCTATTGCGCTTCATCATCGTTTTCATACCGCCCGTTTTTTCATTTTATACACGTATGCCAGCACTTCCGCTACTGCCTGGAAAAAGGTTTCCGGAATCTCCTGATTGATGTCCACACTGCTGTACAGGGCACGCGCAAGTGGCGGGTCTTCCACAATGGGGACATCGTTTTCTTCCGCAATCTGGCGAATTTTTAAAGCAATCAAATTCTGCCCTTTGGCAACCACCCGGGGTGCCATCATTTTGCCGGCTTCGTATTTCAGCGCAACGGCGTAATGGGTGGGGTTGGTAATCACCACATCTGCCTGGGGTACCGCCTGCATCATGCGGTTCATTAGCATCTTGATTTGCATGGAGCGAATTTTGGATTTGACCTGTGGGTTTCCTTCCTGCTGTTTGGATTCGTCCTTCACTTCCTGCTTGGTCATTTTAAGATTTTTAATATATTCATAGCGCTGGTAGGCATAATCCGCTGCGGCGATGAACAAAAACACCACGGCAATTTTTAAGCTAATGCTAAATGCCCCGCGAATCATAAAGGATGCAATTTGCTCAATACTTTTGTCCTGCAGGGGAATAAATTCATCCTTATAGCCCATTAACGACGAATAGGCAATCCACACGATAACAAATAATTTGATGAAATTTTTAATGGTTTCTTCAAGGGTGCGCGTCGAAAAAACCAATTTCTTCAACCCTTTAAAGGGATTGAGCTTGTCAAATTTTGGCTGAATGGGATACAGGGTAAACAAAAATCCAACCTGCGCCACGCTGGCTGCAATGCCCACCAAAAAGATGCCAAAGATAAAAACCGCCACCCCAACACCAAAAATGGCCAGACCATTCACAACGAACTGATAAATCGTATTGGGCGTCAACTCAACCATGTAGCCCCCGCTAAAAACGGTGTGGTAAAACCAGAACAATTTGCCAAACAACATGTGCCCGGTAACGTAAATCAGGCCCAACCCTGCCAGAAAGCCAATCGCACTATTGACTTCCATACTACGGGCTACATTCCCCTTCTGGCGCGCATCCTGTAGCCGCTTACCGGTTGGTTGTTCAGTTCTTTCCTGTCCGTCCGCCATATCAAATTGCCCTTAGAATCAACGATATATTTTGTTCAAACACGTTTAACAATTTCCCGAATACATACACAAAAAGGGGCATTCCAAAAATGATGGAAATGAATCCCACAAAAACGCGCAACGGAATTCCCACGAAGAAAATATTCATTTGCGGTACGGCACGGGCAATTATGCCCATTGCCACACTGGTTAAAAACAGAGCCACCACAGCCGGGGCAGCGATTTTCAAGCCAACGATGAATACATCGGCGGAAAGCCGCAACAAGCGCTGGAGTACAGGTTCCGGCAGGTTCCAACCCCCAACGGGAATGCTCCGATAGCTGTAAACCACCGCTTCAATCAAATAATGATGCCCTTCCAGCAACAAAAAGAGGAGCATGGCCAGATTGTTTTCCAGTCTGGCAATCACCGAAATTGGCTGCCGGAATGTGGGATCTACCTCCTGTGCCATGGCAAACCCCATATCCAGTCCAATATATTCTCCAGCCAGCTGAATGCCGGCAAACAGCAAGCCAATGGCAAAACCAATAATTACACCGGTAACGATTTCTTTAAAAATCAAAACCAGCACCAGCAACCAGTCCAGCGGTAATTCCGGCGTGGTAGCATCCACCAGCGGGTAGATAAGCAGCGCCAGTAATCCGCCAAGGCCTACTTTGTACAACACCGGTAATCCTGCCAGTGAAAATACCGGTGCACTCATAAACATGGCCGTCATCCGGACCAGGATCAGAAAAAACAACAATATTTGGTGCTGGGTAAATTCCATTTACTTTACCACCATTGGAATCAGGTTAAAGACACTAATGGTATAGTTTTGCAAAATTTTAATCATCCAGGGCAGCAACAGCAGCATGACTACCACCACCACAATGATTTTGGGAATAAAGGTCAAGGTCATTTCATTAATAGACGTGGCGGCCTGAAAAATACTGATAATAAAGCCCACCACCATGGTGCTGATTAAAATTGGGGCACTAATCAGAATAACCGTATAAATGGCGTCGGTAATGAATTTTATTATGAATCCTTCCGTCATTGCTGCTCCTTAAAAACTGTTTACCAGGCTGCTGACCAACAAATACCAGCCGTCCACTAGAATGAATAACAAAATCTTAAACGGCAATGAAATCATCATAGGCGGTAGCATGAGCATGCCCATGGACATTAACACGCTGGCCACAATCATATCTATGATTAAAAACGGCACGTACAGAATGAATCCGATTTGAAAGGCGATTCGCAATTCGCTGATGGCAAAAGCCGGTATTAATGCCAGTGTGGACACATCCGCTTCCGAAAACGGCTTTTGGTTCTGAGAGAGATGAACAAATAAGGCCAGATCCTTCTCCCGCGTATGCTTGAATAAAAAGGTGCGAATCGGCTGCATGGCCCGTTCATAGGCTTCCTTTTGCGTTATGGCGCCGTCCAGATAGGGGCGAAGGGCATCGTCATGCACTTTTTCCCAGGTCGGTGCCATTATAAAGAAGGTCATAAACAGCGCTAAGCCAATCAGCACCTGATTGGGGGGAATTTGTTGCGTACCCAACGCCTGACGAATAAAATGCAGCACAATAACAATGCGGGTAAACGACGTGAGCAAAATTAAGATAGCCGGTGCCAGCGCCAGAATGGTCATCAAGAAAATGAGCTGGAGGGTAATGACCAGGTCACCGGGTTCCCGGGCGGTTTCCACGCCAACGCTCACCCGGGGCAACGGCAAAGGCGTTTGAGCCGGCTGTGCCACCACCAGGCCTGCTTTCATTAACAATAATAAGAGTAAAATGTATTTAAAACGTCCAACCATGAGCCACCTTGTTCGTCAGCCTTAACCGTTCAATTTGCCTTTCAGCAAATTCTTAAATACCGAACCGGGTACTGTTTGCTGAACGGGATTATTCAGCAACTGCTGGAGTGCCGGTGAATCCGGGATCTCTCCCAGATTGGTAATGCAATGCTCGGTAATCCCCAACAGCATAACCCGGTCCACAACTTTGACCAATGCAACGGATTGGTTCTGGTGCAATGGTACCCGGGCCACAACCTGAAACCAGCCTTCCTGACCGGGGAATCCCAGATTTTTGCCCATGAGCTTTTTCATGGCCCAAACCAGGGCAAAAATCAATCCAATGATTAGTGCCAGCAGCACCAATGTTTTGACCACCAGCCAACCCATGTTGGGCATGCCGGTTGGTTGCGGGCTTTCCGTACCCGGCTGCGCCCATCCAGAAGCGGCAGCAAAAACCACTAATGCAATGATGCCGTGCCAGTATTTCATTCCATCGGCCCCAGATTTTTGATTCGGTCCGCGGGGTCAATCAAATTGGTAATCCGGATGCCAAAATGCTTGTCCACCACAACCACTTCCCCTTCGGCCATTTTTTTGTTGTTGATGTATAAGTCCACCGGTTCACCCGCCATCTTGTCCAATTCAATTATGGAGCCTCGTTCCAGCTCCAGGATGTCTTTGATAAACATTTTGGTACGCCCCAGCTCGATGGACACGGGAAGTACGATGTCCAATAACATTTCCAGCCGGCGGTCGGGGGATTTGGTCTCCTGGGGCGTTTCAATGTTTTCAAACTCCGCCTTCTGCACCTCGGGCTGCTCTTCCAGCATTTCTTCGGCCGTGGCTTCCTGAGTTGCCCCCTGGGTTTCCGTATTTTGGTCTTGCTGCTGTTCCTGCAATTCTTCGGACATATTTTGAACTCCTGCGGTTTTTATTCGTCAGGTAAAACATTGGTAATTTTGATGGAAAGCCGGTCATCAATGAGGCCCGGCCGCCCGTAAAATTTTTCCCGATTGCCAACCAGAACCTTTACATCATCATCCAGTTCGGTATCCAGCCGCAATACATCCCCTGCTTCCAGCTCCAACAATTCCCTGAGGGTAATCTGCGCTGTTCCCAGTACCGCCCGAACTTCCATTTGAGTGCGACTCAGGTGAGTTTTAATCTTTCGGGTTGCTTTATCTTTTTCTTTTCGGGTACCCCCCATGGAAAAAAACTGAGCATTTAAGCGGGCAATGACATCTTCCAGGGAGAACGACGGATAGCACAGGTTCATCATGAAGGATTCTTCACGAATTTTAATCTCAAACGAAATGACAATGACAATTTCACTGGCAGGGGCAATTTGTACGAAATCCGGGTTACTCTCAAAACCGGAAAGGGTAAATGTTAATTCATAAATGGGTTTCCAGGCCGTGGACAACCGTTCCAGAGCCTGCTTTACCACCGGTTCCATGATTTTTTGTTCAATACGGGTTACCGGCCGCGGCTGCATGGATGCCGTTCCATTGCCCCCCAACAAGCGTTCCACGCTGGTAAACACCAGCTCGGGGGACAATTCCAGCACGGCCCGTCCTTCGGTTTCCTTAATATCCACAATGTAGACGCAACTGGGATTGGAAATGGACAAAACATACTCTGAATAGCGCAATTGGTCCACAGCCAGCAAGTCGATGGTTACCATGGTCTGAAGTTTGGAGGCCAGGTAAAACCCGAATATTTCCGCAAAACTTTCGTGCAGGGTGCGGATGGTCTTTAACTGATCCTTGCTTACCCGTGTGGGGCGCCGGAAGTCGTAGTCCTGTACCTCCCGCTCTTTCCCGATTGACGTAAGTTCTTCTTCCTCAATAGCGCCGGAATTAATACCGGATAAGAGTTTATCAATTTCCTGTTGGGAAAGAACTTCAGCCACGTAAACCTCCTACCAGATCAACGTTATTGGATGATGTAGTTCGAAAAATACACATTGTACAAATGCCCTTTCGGCAACACAGGGCTAATGGATTCCTTGATTTCGTTACGCAAGTTTTCTTTATCCTCCGGGCCATCCAGCTGGTCGATGGTTTTTCCGCTCAAAATGCGAATCAAAATATCCCGCACAATGACCTTGCGTTCGTCTAATATTTTAGTATCATCTTCACCCTTCACCTCCAGCGCCAGATTCAGTAGCAGGAACTGGTCACTTTGAGCCGGATTCACAATTAAATCTTCCAGCTGATAAATGACCCCAAAACTTCGTTCTTCCTCTTCTTCCTCGGAGTCTTCTTTCGTTGCTTCCTCGTAGGAATTGGCTTTGGCCTGATCAAAAAACATGGGCACCAGCACATAAGTGGCTACAAAATACGCGATCAGGATTTGAACCAGCAAAAGGGGAAGCCCCACCTTAATTAAACTTACCTGTTTTTCGGTCTGGGGGGCATTCTCCATTGCATCGGGTTTTACATTTTCCTGTGCCATAATTACCTCCTTGTGGTTAAAAAATGTCGTCCTTGAATTGAATGGGTTTTTCTTTTTTCTGGATATAAATTTCTACACGCCGATTCCGGGCTCGATTTTCCGGGCTGGTGTTGGGTACTAAGGGGTGGTATTCGCCATACCCCACGGCAGCCAGCCGTTGCGGCTCGATGCCTTTTTGAATAAAATAGCGCAGCACACTTATTGCCCGGGCAGAGGAAAGTTCCCAGTTGGAAGGAAACACGGAATTGTGGATTGGTAAATCGTCCGTGTGCCCCTCAATCCGGATTTGATTATCCCAATCCCGTGTCATTTCAACAACTTTGTCCAGAATGGGATAAGCCTGCGGTTTTAGTGTGGCTTTCCCCAGATCAAACAATACCGGGGAGTCAAACCGAATCAACAAACCATCCGATGTGAACTCGTATTTAATGCGCTGCTGCATGTTTCGTTTTTTAATGATTTTCTTCAATTCCTTTGCCAGACGTTTCATCCGTCGTGACCCTTCATCCGTCATTTGCGGCACCACCAGCTGCCGCTGAAAGAAGGCCGACTCCTGTTTGGGCAACACCCCCAGGTATGCCTTCAGGCTTCCCAGGGCTTTCTGGAACTTGACCTGCTGAATCGACGAAAACGATACAATCAACACGAAGAATGTCAGCAACAAGGACATTAAATCGCTGAACGTTGTAATCCATCCCGGGGCACCTGGCGGACATTCTTCCTGTTTTCGTTTGGCCATCTGTAATTTCCTTTAATTCCATTGAATTAAAGGCAATAGTTATGCCAAAATTTTAAGGGGAAAATTTGACGGCAGGAATATTCGTAATATATTGATTTATAATGACTTACAAAATTCGACACATCTGCAGTGAATCTGCAAGTCGGAAACGATATTTCAGACAGTGACTATTTTTTCGACACTTATCCGCCTTCGCCGCCACCCTCCTCAGTTTTACGGTCTTTCGGCGGCAAGAATGTCATTAATTTTTGCTCCACAATCCGCGGGTTGTTACCGGACTGAATGGACAGGATTCCCTCAATGATCATTTCTTTTACCAGAACTTCCTGTTTGGAGCGTTCCTTTAATTTTCCGGCCAAAGGCAGAAAAATCAAATTGGAAAGCACTGCGCCGTAAAAGGTGGTGATCAATGCCACTGCCATGGACGGCCCAATGGCTGAGGGATCTTTCATATTCTGCAACATGAGCACCAGCCCGATTAACGTCCCGATCATGCCAAACGCCGGGGCAAACGTTCCGAAGGCTTCCATCACGCCCTGGCCTTTGGAATGCCGCTGCTCCAGATTCCCCAATTCGGTTTCCAGAATATCCCGCAACAATTCGGGCTCGGTGCCATCGATGGCCAGTTGCAAGCCACCTTTTATGAAATTATCGTCGATTTCTTTAATATATTTTTCCAGGGCCAGCAACCCTTCGCGGCGCGCTTCTTCGGCAAACTTCACAATTAACTTGATGATTTCGCCCGGATCCGCTTCCTGCGCCATAATGGTTTGACGGACAATTCCCATAACGCCCAACACATCTTTCAACGGGTATTGAACCAGAACAGCCGCAAAAGTCCCCCCGACCACGATTAACATGGAGGGAACATCAATAAACGCCCCCAATCCACCGCTGATCATAATCGATACCACAATCAACAACGAACCCACCAACAATCCAGCAAGGGTGGCAATGTCCAGAACGCGCTTCATGATTCCTTATCCCGTTTCTCCACTTCGATGCGGATTTTTTCAAAACACTTCTGCCGATACGCAATGACCTTTTCAATCACTTCATCCACACTTTCCTTAATCAGGATTTTTTTCCCGGTAATGGTGGAAACGATGGTATCCGGGGTTGATTCCACAAACTCAATAAGGTCTGCATTAATCGTTATGGGCTGATTGTTAATTCGTGTTACTTTAATCATTTTTTCAAACCATTTTGGCCATTTTTGATAATCGGTGATTTCTTGTAAAAAATTTATTAAAAAGACAAGAAGGCAGGCGTCCTACCTGCCTTCCTGCCCGTTTCTACTTCAATTACCGCTTCAGATTGGTCACTTCCGCCAGCAAATCATCACTGGTGGTAATTACCCGGGCGTTGGCCTGAAAGCCCCGCTGTGCCACGATCATTTTGGTGAATTCCTCAGCCAGATCCACATTACTTTGTTCCAGCGCTCCGGAAACGATGGTGGCATTAATTCCATCACCGGCCGTGGTGAGCACCGGATCCCCGGAGTTCCCGGAAGCTAGGAAGATGTTATCTTCCGTGCGGATTAACCCACCCGGATTGCTGAATTTTGCCAGGGCAATTTGTCCCAGCAGTTGAACAATGCCATTGGAGAAAATACCCTGAATTTTACCGGACTCATCAATGCTCAGCCGATCCAGCACACCCATGCCGTAACCGTCCTGGTTCACAATCATTACATTGCTGCTGGAACCGCTAAACTGGGTCATGCCGTCAAAGGTACCCAGTTGCCCGGGGTTTAACTCGATACTAATCAGGTTGCTTCCGCGTTCACCGGTAGCCAGTTGCAATGAAGAGGACCCATCGTCATACCGGAAGGCTTTCAGGGAGCCATCGGAATTAAATTCAATGTATCCGGTGTCGCCACCGGTGGCCGTTACGCCGTCCGGGACCTGAACTTCCCATCGCCAGCGATTGGGCTGAGTAACATCTTTGATGTACACAATAGTTAAATCAAAGGGACGGCCTTGGGGATCGTAAACCGTGATGGAAGCCGCTTGTTTTACATCTTCAGCTTTCTGCAACTCGGTGTAATTCCCCGGTGTGCTGTCAAAGATGCCATTAAATACGGTACGTTCTGTACCACCGGGACCGGGGGTATCGTCCGCCTTGATGTCCAGATTGGTAATTTCGTAGGCCGTACCGCCATCCCCATTAATGATCAGGGAGCCATCATCCAGGGAAATTTCAACCCCTTTTTCATTGGTCAGTCCCAGGGCGTTGTATAGCTGGCTGGTAAAATCCTTGTATGTGGTGGTGGCTGCCACGGTAAAGGCCTGGGGCGTAATGGCATTTCCACCCACCAGTGCATTGATGGTAATTTCATCTCCGGCCTGTAATCCCAGGCTGTTGCCGTTTTCGTCGCGCAAATCCACCAGCAAGTCGTTTTCGTTGGCCACATGGGAAAATTCATCCGTCGTCCGAACACCGGCATTAATATCGCCGTTGGCGGTGTATAATGCCTTGTTCAAAATAGGATTGTTGCTTTCAATGGTCAAAATGTTGGTGGCTCCACTGATGTCGGTAAATTCCAGGGCGCCAGCAGCATTAATAGATACTGTAAAGGACGACCCACCAAAATCATTGTTAATTTCGGCTACCAGGTCATCCAGAGAATTAAACGCGCCGTTCCCGACGGCAGTATCGGTAGCAACATATTTGTATGTTTTGGTTCCCACGACGCTATCGCTTACGGTAATAGTGGTGCTGTTGGGAATCATGCCGGAGATAACCTCATTGGCATTGCCTTTGGCAAACAAGCCTTCCACATTGCTGCCGTCCCCGGCTTTTTCCACGGCGTACATGCGGGCGGAACGCAAGATGGTCCCTAACGGTTTAGCACTGGCATCCAGATTCCCACCCAGGTCAACCCGAGTGGTTGCTTTGGGAGCAATCTTTTTGTCCAGTGGTAACCGCAAGTCCCCAATGGGGCTTCCCGCTTCTATTTTACCGTCTCGGGCTAAAAAGCCCTGTACCCGCAACCCATTGCTGGGTTGAATTAAATATCCATCCGCGTCGAACTGAAAGCCACCAGCCCGGGTGAATACCCGCTTGTTCCCGTCACTGAGGATGAAAAAGCCATCCCCTTGCAGCGCCAGGTCTGTGACCTGACCGGTTGTTTCAATATTGCCCTGGCTGAACAGGGTATCAATGGTGTTGAGGGACATCCCCAATCCCACCTGAATCGGATTGGTTCCCCCCAGGTTCGCCAGGGGCTGAGTGGTGCCTCGTAGCGTTTGCGCGAATGTTTCGCTGAACGTTACCCGGCCAACTTTAAACCCAATGGTGTTCACGTTGGCCACGTTGTTGCCAATAACGTCCAGCATAACCTGATGGTTGCGTAACCCTGAAACCCCAGAGTACAATGAACGGAGTAATCCCATGATACATCCTCCTTAATTTAGTTACTCATCCTTGATTTGGTACCTCGCATCAGTCGGTCAGCGAGGTTTCAGGGCCTCCTTCTGTGCGGCTGTACAGGAAGGTCCGGCCCTTTTGTTAATTGATTATTCTACAATGATTGCCGAGTCGATATTTGTAAACACATTCTCCTTTAAATTTTCTCGATCAACGGCTGTAATTACCGTGCGGTTTTCCACACTAACAATAAATGCTGCATCGTCCATTAAAATCAGAGATTCCCGGGCGCCTTTGTCCGCTGCTTTTTCCACTGCCATGGTCAATTTTTCCAGGCGCTGTCCATCCACCGCAATATTGCGGCTTTCGATTCGCGTACGGGCATGGGCGGAAAATTTAATCCCCGCATCATCACCCAGTTTTGCCTTGAGCAGCTCTTCAAAGGACGATGGTCCCGCGGAAGGCAACGGGCGTTGCGACGGCAATCCCTGAATGCCCCCAATGGGAACAAACGGAACTTTTACACCTTCTATTTTAGCCGCCATTACCGTTGTCTCCTGTTTTAATGGTTTTGCTGAACAATTTCGTACACATCCGACAGGGCAATTTCAATTTTACCCAGCATGAGCACCGCACCGCGATTGGTATACCGAACACCGGTTATGGTGCCTGAGGTGAACGTGGTAGCGGCGACGTCTCCGCCTTCCTCATCCTTGGCTTCCACTCGGAAGGTATATACGCCCTCCGGAAGGGAATCGCCGTCCTGGTTCTTCCCATCCCAAACTACTTCATGTAGCCCTTTCCCCGGATCGTCCAGATCCAGTTGGCGCACTACCTTTCCATTAGCGTCCAGCACTTCAACGGTAACCGTTGAGGCCTCGCCGTGGAGCTCAAAAGAAAGCGGAATCTGGCCGTCGCCGCTCCAGTACACCTGATTGCCATATGCTTTTACATCCCGGCCGATCACCGTAGCGGCCAGCGTATTGTTAATTGATGTGGACAGCAGGTAATTGCCATCGATGCTGTCCAATAATGTTTTATTGATATTGGCCAGCTGTTCTACAGAACTAAACTGCGCCAGCTGGGCACTGAATTCAGCCCCCTGCATGGGGTTTAAGGGGTCCTGATATTTTAATTGCGTGAGCAACATCTTTAAGAAATCATCTTTCCCCATTATTTTTTCAGAAGACGGCTGAGCCGAATTATCTACGCCCGTTGCTGTGGCAGCAAATGGGGTTATCTGGTTTAGTTGCACGATTCTCACCTCCTTTCATGCAATAAGGTCAATGGTGTTATAGCCTACCCACCGGGGTTGCCGGGTGGCGTTACCGGTGGCGTTGTTCTCGGATTCAAACCCGGTAGAATGTCCCGCCTGTCCGGCAAACCGCTCCCGTCCTTCCTGGCGGGCATGAAATGCGGAAAATTCGCTATTGGTCTGCACATCAAACTGTTGCACCTGAATATTCATTTCTTCCAGGCGCGAAATCAGTTGGGCACTGGACTGGTGAATTACCGCCGTAGCTTCCGGTCGTTGGGTTTCAATTCGGGCGTGCAACTTGTTTTCCTTCATAGAAAGCCATACACGAATCGCCCCCAGTGTTTCCGGCCGCAATTGAATGGTAATTTCCTGCTGCGTGGCCGTGGATCGGTACCGCATTTGTTCCGTCCAACGGGTAATCATTTCCATCACGTCTTCCAATCGCGCTGTCATTGGCGGCACATTCATGGGGGTATTTTGAACAATCGGTTTTCCGCCGTTCATTTTCGTGATCGCATTCCCTTCGGCCCCGGAAAACAGCGGCGATTTAGACACCCCACTCTCTACTGTATCCGCCAGTCCGGAGGTTCCGGGTACCGAATCCGTTGTTTTCGTCATTCCGTTGCCTCGTGCCACCCGCGGTGCCGTGTTCGCCGTATTTTCAACATTTTCCCCTGGGGAAGGAGTCTCTTGTGCCATCATCGGCCGGGAATGCTGTTGAGGCCTATCCCCGGATTTCACCATTTTCACTCTGGAGTCCCCGAACAATACACTGTCCGCCACATGTTCCCGGGATGGGAATGTTCTGTGAGAGACCGGTGATTTACCCTGGATTTTTTTCTTCGCGGCGGGAACCATTTCCGCTACATTGACTGCGGTAGCGGACGGCACACCGTCAGGTGCCATTACCGTTCTACCCCCGGGCATAAATGTGCGCTCAATGCCGCGATTACCGGTTTCGGTTTGTAGAACCAAGGGTACTTCTCCCTGAGGCAGATTTGAAACAGTCGGGGATTTTAACAATTGCTCCAGTCCCTTGCGCATCGGATGCGCCATAGCGGAAACCGCACCACCAACCGGATTTCCGGTGGTGTTCGGAACAGATTCCTCACCGGATTGCGGGTTGGCAGAAACCAGAAATTGACGGAACATCTGCAACAACCGGGCTTTATCCGACGGTGACACACGCACCGTGGCTGAC
>WGBF01000086.1 GCA_015494485.1 bacterium
GGATGTCTCCAAATGAAATACCTTATGGCTTTTATTGCATTAACTTTAGTTACTCTAACTTCTCTTTCGAATGCTAAATCTTACAATACCTGGGAACACCTCCCTATTTATGGAATGATCGTACGGGTTGGAGATATTTCCCCGGTCCATCCGGATAGCCTGCTTATTTTCTACTGGGGTAATGGGTATTACACGACCGATGGTGGGCTAAATTGGAATCCGGCAGAAGGATCCTTCAGTGCGGTTTATAATGTGTTTTTTCATCCTCAATATGCAGATAGCATTTTTATTAATGATTTGTATGGCGTACGCCTAACTGGGGATTTTGGGAAGAATTGGGAATTTCGTTCCTATCCGCAAAATGCATCAATTACAGACCTGGCGATTTATTTTCCCAATACTCGTTATATGTATGGCATTAGCAACGGCGGCAGTTCAGTGTATGTTTCTACTGACCAGGGAAATACCTGGTTAACACGCACGATCGGTCCCAATGTTTCATTAAAAAGTATTGAGGTTTCCCAGCAAAATCCATTAACCGTTTTTGTAACCACCAGTGACAGCATATACAAATCCCTGGACGGTGGTCAAACCTGGATAAATATCACCGGCAATTACTATGATTTCCCCGGAGCGAGTAACGGGTTTGACTTTTATATTGGTGTTTCGCCTTACGATGACCAGCTATTGGTTGTTTATAAAGGCTGGTACACCAATTCTGTAGCAGTCTCTTATGATCAAGGGAATTCCTGGCAAAATTTCTCAGTAATCCAAAGCCAATATGTTGGCTTTAATCAGGTACGGTTTTTACCGGATGACCAGACCATTTTCCTGACGGCCCGAAAAAGTACAGTAGATGGGGGGATATACAAATCAACCGATCGGGGAGCAACCTGGAGCAAACTGCCCACAAATGGTTTGATGAATACCAATGTGGTGGATGTTTTAATCAATCAAAAAAATCCGGATATTTTATATGCCCTTACAAATGGCAATGGGGTGTTTAAAACCATTGATGGTGGCAATAACTGGCTTCCGTATAATCAAAATATTTATGATGTGAGTATTGTGGATGTTGCAGAATCTCCAACAAATCCCGATGTAATCATCGCAGGGTCTGTAAATGGCGGTGTGTTCCGGAGTTTAAATGGGGGTTCCAGCTGGGCGCCGGTAAATATAGGATTAGGGGATTTAAATATTCAGCAGATTATCTGGCCGAGTAATCAGCCGGATAAAATCTTATTATTAACAGAAGATGATGGGCTCTACATTAGCGAGAATAACGGCAGTAGCTGGGAGCGCCGTCAAACCAATGAATTGTATAATTATGAAGGCATGGCCTATGATTCCGTTTCCCAGCGTATTTATGTTGCCGGAAATGCGTATTACCAGCATTCGCCGGTAATCTATTCTGACGATTGGGGGCAAACCTGGCAGGAAATTCCCGTTCCTACCGATTTCCCTGGCTACGCGTTTGGGGTAGCGTATAATTATATGAATAATTCCGTTTATCTGGGAACACTGGGAGAATTGTACAAATATGACGGGTCATCCTGGGTGAATTTGAGCGGAACATTTTTTACAAATGAAAATCAATATCCGGGTGAAATTTATTTTTATCCCAATTCGATTGATACCCTGTATGTTGTGAGTGATGCTGGCGGAGTGGTTTATCGGGGCGTAAATGGTGGTACATCGTGGTCACGGGTATATCCCTACGGGGGAAACAATGTCTTTATTGACCAGCTAAATCCGGCGATTCACTACATCATCGGTTTTACACGCTTAAAAAGTTTTGATTATGGACATACCTGGATATCGTTTAATGAGCAAAATTCCATTCGAGTTGTGGGGTCCTTCGGTGGTGAGCCTTCCCGTCATAACCGGAATCTTATTTATTTTCGGACGAGTGAAGGACTTTACCGGTTAATTCAAGCACCGGAAGCTGACATTTCAAGTTCCGCTGGATCCCAAACACTTGTCGGCAAGAGCGATACGCTTCGCATAATAATTACCAATAACGGGAATACCGAATTGCAATTAAGCAGTGCCACTCTTACCGGTTCCCATGTCCAACACTGGCAGGTGGTCTCCAATTTGCCGCGTTCCTTGATCATTGATGAAAAAGATACCCTGCTGGCCATTTTTAAACCGGATAGTGTGGGTGACCTCTCCGCTACACTGGAGATTCAAACCAACGATCCGGTGCAACCAACGGTTTCAGTGTCCCTAAATGGTACCGGAATGGGCGGTGCCTTTTCCATCCCGGCCACTGCCGTAAATTTTGGGCAGGTGGGAGTCGATTCCAATTCGCAGTCCAATCTTTCCTTTGTGAATACCGGAAATATGGCCATTACCGTAACTCAGGTATCTCTTTCGGGGACGGATGCAGCTGCCTTTTCGGTGAGCAATCATGCATTACCATTCAATGTGGAACCCGGAGACAGCCTGCCATTAACCATTTCTTTTTCCCCCACGGAAATTAAAACCTATCAGGCTACCCTGTCCATTGCAAGCACCGATGTTTACAATCCTCAAATTCAAGTTGCCCTTTCCGGTACAGGGGTAAAAAATACCGGAACCATTTCTGTTTCGGTAGATTCACTGCAGTTTGGCACTGTTCTGGTGGATTCCACCTCTTCCATAAATTGGATTACGGTGCAGAACACCAGCACGGATTACCAATTGCGGATTGACAGCTTACGCATTACCCCGAACGTATTTGCGCTGCAATTTTCCGAACCGTTACCTTACACACTTGCTCCGCAGCGGGATGTAAAAATTGGCGTTACCTTTACACCTGTTGACGAAGCCGCTTATACCGGAGCGCTGTGGATTTTTACCAATGCCATCAACGCCGACCAGTGGACAATTCCACTAACAGGGACCGGTCGATATCCGGATCCACCGCAGGTGCAATTTAATCCGGGGACCATTTCCGCAACAAAGGGCAATCAGGCCAAAATAGCAGTAACCATTCAATCCGATTTACCCCTTACTTACGCCCGTCTGTTTTACCACAAAGGGGGCGACGTTGAATATGACTCCACCGAAATGAATAGCACAGATGGTGCCACGTACAGTGCGACTATTCCGGCTTCCGCTTTAACAGAGCGGGGCGTTGCCTATTATTTTAAAATTTCCGATGGGCAGCATACTGTTCGCTATCCACAGACCGGTGCAATAAATCTTCCCGTTAGCGTCCAGAATCTGGAAAGCTCTATTGTGAACACCGGGCAGTACCAGATGATTTCTATTCCCATGCAACTGGCGGATCCTTCACCGCTTTCTGTACTGGGGGACAATCTGGGGGAATACAATGCCAACAACTGGCGCTTGTTTCGCTGGATCAATGGCGAATATGTAGAGCTTAGCGATAAAAACAGCAATGTTGGTAGCTTTGAGCCAGGAATAGCCTTCTGGCTGGCTACCAAAACCGCCAATTCCTTCAATACCGGTGCCGGGACTTCCACGCCTGTGGCAGATTCCTTTGTGGTGGAATTGCAGGAAGGATGGAACCAGATTGCCACCCCGTATGCATTTACCGTGAGCTGGGCATCCGTCAAAAAAGAAGGGAATGTGGCCAGCGATTTGTGGGCATTTGATGTAGATGGACAGCAGTACAAAGCGGCATCGGTACTGGAGCCGTGGAGCGGTTATTTTGTTAAAGCCCTGGGTGCAAACGCCCGTCTGGTATTTTATCCTGTTGCGGATAACGGTAGTCAGGTAACTGCTGCCACACCTGAGGCAGGGGAGTGGCGCATTCGGATAGAGGCGATGGCAGGTAAAACAGCGGACAAAGACAATTTTGCCGGTGTCGCTGAAACGGCACAACCGGAATACGACCCCCTGGATTGGTTTGACCCACCACCCGTGGGGGATTATGTGAACGTGTTTTTCGACCACCCGGATTGGAAAATAAAGGGTCGGTTTAGCCGCGATATTCGGCCGAAAAATACCCGGGGTGAAACCTGGACTTTCACGGTGGAAACAAATAAGCCCAATGCATCGGTTCAGTTGAATTTTTCCGTACAGGGGCAATTGCGTTCCGATATTCAAATCTGGATCTGGGACGAAACGCTGAATATTCCTGTAAACATTCAGGAGCAACCAACATACCGATTTGATTTCCGGGATGGCGAGCGGCAGCGTACCTTTCAATTAATTGCCGGCACGGCAGAATTTGTTCAGGAAGAAATGGGACACCTGAACACCCTGCCCCGTGAAATTACCCTTTACCCCAATTTCCCCAATCCCTTTAATCCGGAAACAGCAATTAAATTCGGTTTGCCGGCCGAGGAGACCGTATGGTTGATTATTTACAATGTAGCCGGTCAGACCGTTCGGACTCTGATTGACGGGCAAAAATTTTCACCGGGATACCATGCGGTTCTATGGCGGGGGCAAAATGACAGGGGAATGCCGGTACCCAGTGGTATTTATTTTGGTGTGTTGCGCACATCCAACGCCGTTCACACCATCAAAATGATGTTGGTACGGTAGGGGCTTCCGACACAAACAGGATTGCTCTGCGGGTTTACCTCTGCCGGGCTTTTATTTTGGGATATATTGAAGCATTGGTTGCTTTTCTGCTTCGTCAGACCTTCCGTAGAAAATCTTAATTTCCTGTTTCCCTTAGGGAATTGGTTTTCCTAAATTTGGCGTCTAAATTTTTGAGGAAATATGGCAAAACCAAAGAAACA
>WGBF01000087.1 GCA_015494485.1 bacterium
CCGTAATACAAAATGGCGGGTTCATGGGGGAAGGGGATGAAGGAATTACTGGGAATAATGTAGAAGAACAACCACACCAATCCCATATACCGGGGGAAAAAATAATGGCTGATGATACCGGAGATCCCCGCCAGTAGCAAAATAATACTAAAGAACTTCCATTTTAATGATAAGCGCTTCCACATGGTTGCATATTTTACGAAGCCCCGATCTTTTTTGCAATGGGGATTTTAAACCTTTTGTTGCAATGTGAATAATTTACGAAAGGCAAATAATTGCCGGTAGGAAACAAAAGCCTGGGGAGTCAGATGCGGATAAACATTTTGCCGGAAAGTTGTTTTACCAGACCCTGCAGCTCCAGTTGCAGCAAATCGGCTAAAATGGCCGCCGGAGAGGCGTGCAGTGCCAGCACCAGCTGGTCAATGTGGCGGGGTTCTTCAAAGGAAAGGTTTTTCAGCAACCGTTTTTGGGATTCGCTAAGGGTTTCGGGAATGTTGGGGGTGGAGGATTTCGGTTCGTTCGTGGTATCCGGAATGGAAGGGAATTCTTCCAGAATATCGCCAATGTGGCGGACCAGCTTTGCCCCTTGCTGAATCAGCCGATTGGTCCCCATGCTGCGCGGCGCGGTAATGGGACCCGGAACGGCAAACACTTCCCGATTATGTTGCAGAGCGTAGTCGCAGGTAATCATGGCGCCGCTTTTTTCTCCGGCTTCAATAACCAGAACCCCATGGCACAGGCCGCTGATGATGCGGTTGCGGCGGGGAAAATTGGGCGCATCGGGGCCGGTTCCCATTAAAAATTCCGATATTACCAGGCCGTTTTCAACAATACGGTTGAACAGGTGCTTGTTCTCCGCCGGATAAATGCGGTCGATGCCGTTTCCCAGCACAGCCACAGTAAATCCCCCGGCCTGCAGGGCGGCGGTGTGGGCAATGGTGTCAATGCCGCGGGCAAATCCACTGACGATGCAGATGCCATGCTGAACGAGTGATTGTACCAATTGCTGCGTAACGGTTCGGCCATAGGTGGAAGGCGTGCGCGTACCAACCACCGCCAGCGCCAGCGGCCACCGGGACGGTAACGTGCCTTTGTAAAACAACACGGCCGGGGCGTCCGGAATTTGCTTGAGCAACGGGGGATAGCGTTCATCCCAAATGCTTAAGTACCGAACCCCATGCTGGTGGATCCGGCGAAGCTGGTCTTCCACGACCTTCCAGTTACCCCCGGTGCGGAGTTGCGTTGCCAGTTTGCGGTCGAAGCCGGGAATGGCCATAATGCGCTGAAGGGGCGCTTGCTGGATTTCTTCCACGCTCTGGAAGGTGGAAAACAAGCGTCGGATGCGTCCCGGGCCAATGTTCGGGATGGTTAACAAATACAATAAATCCCGTAATGTGGGTTGTGCAATGGACATTGGTGGTCTCAGAATACTGTACCGGATGTTCAATTAAAAATACGAGCTATCCGGAACTCTTTCAATATGTAAACAGAATTTTACGGGAATTTAAAAATCCGATTTAATTTTCAGCGAAAATCCCCTACAATTAGGAATGAAAAACGGAGTCAGGACGTATGGTTACTGTTCAAAAACCGGTATCCGTTCCCGCAGAAGGCGGGAAGCGCATTGACGAATACTTTGGGCGGGGCAGTTCCGGAACGGCGGAAGTAAGCATTGCCCGGATGGTGGCACCGCCGGGGTGGACGGAACCTCCCCAGCAACCGGAGTTTAATGAATATACTGTGGTGTTGTCCGGAACGTTAATGGTGGAAGTGGACGGAAAAACAATACCAGTGGGCGCCGGAGAGGCCATTTTAATACCCGCCGGAAAACGAGTACGATATTCGGCACCGGAAGGCGCCGAATACGTGGCTGTGTGTGTGCCTGCTTTCGCGCCGGAACTGGCCCATCGGGAAGAGTAAGCGGATTTGGAGAAAGGGTTTTAGCTGGAATGAACCGCATTTTGCGCTTGTTCAGACAGAAACGTGCCAAAATTGTGTATCGCAGCGAATACATGACGGCGATTTATGCGCGGGATAACCACCGTGCCTTCGACGTCATGAAATTTAAAAAAATACGGGACCAGCTGGTGAAAGAACATTTGATTACCCGAAAAGACGTTCTGGTACCGCCCCGCGTGTCCGATGAAGACTTGCTGCGGGTGCACACCAAAAAATATCTGGAATCCCTGAAAAATCCGTTGATTGTGGCCCAATACCTTTACCTGGATTACGTGAACCCCTGGGATGAGTTTATTTTTGAATACTTCCGGTACGTTACCGGCGGTACCATACTGGCAGCAGAACACGCGTTTGAGCAGGATTTGGTGGTATTTAATCTGGGAGGTGGGTATCATCATGCCCATCGGGATAAGGCGGAAGGATTTTGCCTGATTAACGATGTGGCCGTGGCAATTGAAAAGCTGCGGGCCGAAAAAAAACTCCGCCGGGTACTGGTGGTGGACCTGGATTACCACCAGGGAAACGGCGTCATGCTAATTTACAAGAACGACCCGGATGTTTTCACTTTTTCCATCCATGGTGCCACCTGGGAAGAAATTGATAAAGAGAACAATCTGGATATTGAATTACCCTCCCATACCGGCGATGCGGAATATCTTGAAGCACTGAAATCCTATTTGCCGGGGGTGGTGGAACGGTTTCAACCGGAACTTACCATTTACCTTGCCGGTGCCGATCCATTTAAGGAGGATACTCTGGGGGATTTTGAATTGACGGAAAGCGGCTTGCTGGAACGGGATCAGTTTGTGTATCAACAAATTCGGCAACGGAAAATTCCCCTGGCGGTTCTGGCAGCAGGTGGGTATGGCCCCCACAGCTGGAAAATTTATTTCAATTTTATTAAGTGGGTTATTACAAAAGGGAATATTTCATGATTCCCCGCCGCTGGAAAATGCTGGAGATTGCCCGCCGGTTAAGTACCCATCGGCTTACCCGGTTAAACGATCAGGGGACGGAGCTGGACAATTTGAACACCCTGTTGCATCGTTCGCCGGATGAACGGGGTTCCCTATTCTTTCTGGGGTACTATTCCAGGGAGGGAATTTACTACGCCCTGGAGCGCTATGGTATTTTTGAGGAATTGCGCAAGCGGGGATTTGATGATTTTATTCTGGAGCTGGATACCCACGACCCCTATCGCCACCGCCTGGCATTGTATTATGAGAAAAAGGATGATCAACATCTGCTGGCGGAAGTGGTGTTGAAACGGAAAGTGATTACCCTCAACGCTCCGGTGGTTTCACATCTTTCTGGAAAACAGTATGAGGTGTTGCAGGTCGAGTGGCTGGTGCTGCAAAACCCGCAAAAGGCGTTTACGCCGGAGCGTCCCCGCCTGCCCGGTCAGGTGTACCCCGGCCTGGGAATGGGTGAAATGGTGGTAACGTTACTGATGATTGTCTGCTGGCGGCTGCGGCTGGCTGGTGTGTTAAACGTACCCGAACATTTCCACAATGCCTATATGTATTCCAGCGTGTTTTATTATTTGAATCCCGAATACAACGGTCGTTTGAAGGCGATGGCGCGGGATTTGTTAAATAAAGAAAAGCACCATCTGGCAAAGGTGAGCTGGGCGGTGGATTTTGGCTGTGTCCGGGAAAATGGTACACCGTTCCAGTGGTTTACCGCGGAACAAATCATTCCAATTCATAAAGAATTAAAAGAATATTTCCGTTCTGCCGAGTACCAGGAATTAGAAACTGCTGCCCGTAAAAAATTTCGGTACATCCTGGATGAAACATGCTGGCAGCGATGTAAGTCGCAATTACCCTCCGGTGTTCTTTTCCCTGAAAAGCATTAACGATGTGTTTCAAGATTAGCCTTTTACCTTCGGATTCCGGGAAACCCGTGGTGAGGTGTTCACGGGAGAGCGAATGGGGCGGATTATTTCTAAAAGTTTCTAACAATTATTTTGCATTTTTTTGCGTGAACCCATAAATTTGCGATTCTTTGGA
>WGBF01000088.1 GCA_015494485.1 bacterium
CAGGCCGGCGTCCATCAGCGCAAACCGCCCCACTCCGGAATTCCCGGTTGTGGGGTCAAATAAATCCAGCATACCCAGATAGGAGGCAAAATTAGCCACCACCATGCCATTCAAGGCCAGTTCAATATCACCCTGACTTTCTGTTTCCGGTAGTAAAATCCCCGATGTGACCACATTGCCATCCGGCAACTGGATGCCTTCGGTGCCTAAATTTTCCTCTAAAAATTTCGTGCTTAAAAAAAACGAGGGGATGTCCTGCGGGGTGTCATCAAACCCCAGATCCACATCCTTCCCCACCCCGGCATGAAAGACAATGACGGTATGATAACGGGAGAAATCCACAGCAGGATCGGCCGCTGCTGCCAATACCGCATCCCGCAACAGCTCCGCATACCGCTGATGATTTAATGCTGGTTCCTGATTGGGATTGTAGTACGTCATCGGCTGCGGCAATTGGTAGGCACTGTCCACAGCCAGGGGGAATACCGTTCCCTCCACAACCAATTGCCCCTGGGACACTTTCAGAAAATAATTTTTCAGAAATTGCAGGTGGTCTTCAAAATACAAGCGGTTATGTGGCGGGGGATCAATTTGGTAGGGTGAATCACTTTGGGACAAATCAAACTGCCCATTGCCGGTGGTTGTCGGCGCATCATCGGTTACAAATTCCACCCGAATAGCCGCCACACGAACCGTATCTGCTGCCCAGAGGTTAAAAACGGAACTCAGTACAATTCCGAGAATCGCCACAATCGATATTGTTTTTCCCACAAGCACCTTTCTCCAATTCAACCCGAAAAATTCCGCCATGAGCGTGTTATTAAAAAAGGGCTACAAAGCGGGTTCAAGCCCAACATCAACCTGCCTTGTAGCCCACACCCGGTCACGATTTAGAAATCAACCAGCAAGGAAAACCGCATGGTATCCGAAAGCGGATGGTCCTGAATAGAGGCATAAATATAGCTGAAATCCACACCAATAATGGAATACCGAATACCACCGCCAAATGTCCAGAAACGGCGGCCGCCGTATTTGTCGTCTTCGTAGAAATAGCCCATCCGCAGGGCAATTAAATCGGTGTACCAGTATTCCATACCAATGGAATGGGTAAACCGACGCAACTGGTCTTTAAACGTGCCATCGGTCCAGGTGGTCAGGAACATGGCTTTAAACACCGGATCGGATGTGCCATCGTCATACCGGCGTACCAGCAGGCGGTTGACATCATACACCAAAGTCAACTTATTGAATTCCGAATCCACCAGGCGGTAGGCAACACCCAGGCGCAAATTGGTGGGCAGCGGGTCCTGCTGGTCGCGGTCCACGTAAGTAATGCGCGGCCCGATATTGGAAATATTGGCACCGATGCTCAGTTTTTTGGCAAATCCCGGATAGTAGAGCACGCCCAAATCCACCGCAATGGAAGAACCACGCCCCTGACGGCGTTCATTACTCACATACACATCCGGTGACAGATTGGAGTAAATGTACTTTAAATTCACGCCAATGCCCAGATTGGGCTTGACTTTCAGCGCGTAGCTTCCGGTAACGGCCACTTCATTGGAATTAAATCGTCCCAGCTCATTTCCGCTGTTGTCCGTATTAATATTCTCACCATAATTGATGAACTGGATCCCCATTCCAAAAGTACCGATTCCCGGCATGGAATAGCGGATGGCGCCAAAGTCGTAGTACAAATCGTTCAAATTAAATTGCGGCAGCCACTGCACATGCATAAAGGTGACTTCACCTTTGTGGTCGGCTTCGGGATTTTCATACTGGAACGCCAGCCCGGCGGGATTCCAGTACACCGCATTGGCATCATTGGGGAGGGCGACGCCAGCTTCACCCATCCCGCCCTGACGGGCACCAGGGTTAATAATCAGAAACAAAGCGGTGGCTTCACCCTGGGCGTGCACGTCCTGCCAGAGTCCCAAACCAACCAGAATCATTACCAAAACACCAAAAAACCGTTTCATGCGAATAAACCTCCTATTTGTTTTCAGCAATAAAAAAACCGAATGCACGCGTAACGTTTGACGCGCCGTCATTCGGTGTCTTACAGGGTGCTACATTGTTAAGAATTTTTAATTCAAAATTAAACATGAATACACTTTCGTTAAATCATCCTTAACAATGCCTCGATATAGCACCCTCCTTTATTTTTGTTTTGCTGAATATATATCGGCTTTTTTAAGCACGCAATTAAAATATAATTTCAAATCATCTTTTTACCGTGATTTATGGCACCATAGGGGTTATCCTTATTCTTTCGATTTTCTTAATTGACAGTGGATAGTTCCGCCTTTTTCCCGCGAGCAACACCTCATATTCTTCCGTACACAGGCCTTCCTGGCCTGCCCTTTTCATCGTCAGGGAATACCAGTTTTTGGTCTAAATAAACAAGACCATTTAAAAAATATTTTTCATTATTTCTGCTAAATTTATTAATTTGTTAAAAAACAAAACGTACTGGAGGCATCCATGATTTCCCGTTGGTACCAGGGCATCTTTTTTATCATTGTGTGTATTGCGTCCTCTCTCTTTGCCAGTTCCACCAATTTAATCCATTTAACCACCCCGGCGATTGAACGCCGACTCTACCTTTCCGACACCCAAACAGTCACCAGTGAACTTATC
>WGBF01000089.1 GCA_015494485.1 bacterium
ACGGCTGTTTCCGGCGTTGGTGAATCGTACGGTGAACACCCGCATAACCCGCCATATTATGGAAAAATACTTGGGTATTGATAAGCGGCGTTCCATACCCCCCGTTGCAACGACCTCTTTTCATCGGTGGTTCCGGAAGCGGCCTGCGTTAAGAACGCAGCACCTCGGAACCGTCATTCTATGGGATGACACCTTTACCATTACCCACGAACCCCAGATTGCGCAGGCCAGTGTTCAGGTGCTGGAAGCCCTGGGGTATGAGGTGCTGTTATTGCCCAGTAAACGGTGTTGCGGACGCCCGAAATATTCCAAGGGCTTATTGAAACAAGCCAAGGCCGATGCCAGTTATAACCTGGATCTTCTGGCGCCCTATTTACAGCGAAAAATCCCGATTATCGTGCTGGAGCCCAGTTGTCTGACCATGTTCAGGGATGAATACCCGGAACTGGTGCCCTCTGCCGCTGCCCGACAACTGGCAACACTTGCGGTGGGTGTGGAGGAGTTTTTAGTTGATTTAGCCAAGAACGGTACTCATTTTCCCTGGGCTACAACGGACCAAACGCTGGATATCGGTGTGCATGTCCATTGTCATCAACAGTCGCTGGGATTACGGGAAACGCAACTGCAAATGCTGTCCCTGATTCCCGGTGCACGGGTGTTTGAACTTTCCGACGCAACCTGTTGCGGCATGGCGGGTGCTTTCGGGTATGAAAAGCAGCATTTTGAAATTTCAATGAAAATTGGAGAAGAAAAGCTCTTTCCGGCCGTTCGGAAGGTCAGTCGCACAACCCACATTGTGGCTGCCGGTACCTCCTGCCGGCATCAAATACAGGATGGGACCCATCGACATGCCACGCATCCCATCGTTCTGTTTGCGCAGGCGTTACTGGGTGACCAATTTAAACCCATTCACTGAAAACACGGAGAAGCGGTGTATGGCCCTTAATGTTATCTGGATTGCCTTTTTCTTAATCGCTTTTGTGGCGGGGTTAATTCGGTTGATTTTTTTTCAGGATTATGACGTTTTTCCTCATATTGTGCAGTCCACTTTTGACATGGCCAAAACAGGCTTTGAGTTATCCATTTATTTAACCGGGGTTATGGCGTTCTGGCTGGGTATCATGAAAATTGGTGAAGAAGGCGGCATCATTCGCATTTTTTCCCGCCTGGTTGCCCCATTTTTTAAACGCCTGTTCCCGGGGGTTCCGGAAGACCATCCCGCAATGGGTTCTATGATTCTTAATTTTTCGGCCAATATGCTGGGGCTGGACAACGCCGCCACTCCCATTGGTCTGAAGGCCATGGAAGAGTTGCAGGAAGTCAATCCCAACAAACGGGTCGCTTCCGATGCGCAGATAATGTTTCTGGTGCTGAATACGTCCGGCTTGTCCATTATCCCGTTAACAATTCTCATTGACCGGTCGGTTGTTGGGGCAAAGAACCCAACCGATGTTTTTGTGCCCATCATGATTGCTACCTTTTTCAGCACGCTGGTGGGGATGATTACCGTGGCCTTTATTCAAAAAATAAAACTGTGGGATAAAGTAGTGCTGGCGTATCTCGGCGGCGTAACCCTTTTCATGGTTGGGGTAATTTACTACTTTTATTCCATTCCACAGGAACAAATCGCGTTGGTATCGAACGTTTTTAGTAACCTGCTCATTTTCGGAGTGATTATTGCTTTTATCACCTCTGGCGTGCTAAAAAAAATCAATATTTACGAAACGTTTATTGATGGCGCCAAGGAAGGCTTTAGCGTTGCGGTGCGGATTATTCCCTACCTGGTTGCTATTCTGGTCGCAATTGGTGTTTTCCGGGCCAGTGGGGTGTTGGATTTTATTGTGAATGGCATTGGCAAATTTATCGGGCTGTTCGGGCTGAATACCGATTTTGTGCAGGCATTACCTACGGCGCTGTTAAAACCCCTCAGCGGTAGCGCGGCTCGTGGGATGAACCTGGAAATCATGAAAACCTTTGGGCCGGATTCCTTTGTTGGGCGTCTTTCCAGTATTTTTCGGGGTGCTACTGAAACCACGTTTTACATTATTGCGGTGTACTTTGGCAGCGTGAACATAAAAAATACCCGGTATGCGGTTACAGCAGGTTTAATCGCGGACGCGGCAGGCATTATTGCCGGTATTTTTGTGGGGTATTTGTTTTTTCATTAATCCCTGTGTGCTCCGTGCCGGAGCGCTCTGTTCTTTTCCATTTTTTCCAGAAGGAGATTGTATGCATCGTAAAACACTATGGACAACCATGGGTTGGGGACTTGTGCTGCTCATTGTTACCCTTGCAGGAGCCGGCACAGGTCAGGAGGGCGATAAGTGCGGGTTTAACGAAGCCTATGCCCGGCAACTTCAAAAACAGTTGGGTAGCAATTGGGGCTACGGTTACATGGATTTGCTGGCGGATTTGCAAAAATGGGAGCAAAGTCCGTATGTCCGCATCGATTCCATCGGGGCTTCTGTACAGGGACGAACCTTATGGCAGCTAACCATTACTCAGGATTCCCCGGCAAAAACCAGCGGGAAACACACCATTTTTATTCACGCCCGAACCCATCCTTCGGAAGTTCAGGCATTCTGGGTTACCAATGAAATCATTAATTTACTGACCTCTGAAAGCGGATTTGCCCGAACGCTGCGGGAACAGTGTGTTTTTTACATCATTCCCATGTACAACCCCGATGGGGTGGAACTGGGGTATGCCCGCCAAAATGCCAATGGCGTGGATCTGGAAAGCAACTGGGATGCGGCAACGCCGGAGCCGGAAGTACAGGCGTTGAGAAAACGGTTTACGGAATTGATGAATTCATCGAATCCGATTGAAGTGGCGTTAAATATGCACAGTTCCTACCTGTGCAAGCGGTATTTTGTGTATCATCACGAAAACGGGACGTCCAAAGCGTACACGGACCTGGAAAAAGAATTTATTGGCGATGTGCGCCGCTATTTTTCCAAGATTGAGAATTGGGATTATTTTGTGAGCTGGACGAATGGCACACCTTCCGTTTATCCGGAGAGCTGGTTCTGGAATAATTATCAGGAAGCGGTGATGGCGTTAACCTACGAAGATATGCATTGCGATTCCGCCGGAGAGTATGATTCAACGGCATACGCCCTTTTACATGGCATTGCGGATTACCTGCATCTGGACCTCACCGGAATCCTGGCCGCTCAACCCCAGCAACATTCTCTTCCATTTCAGTTTGGGGCCGTATTCCCGAATCCGGTGAATCGAACTGCAACCGGTCAGGTACGGGTTAATTATCAGGTTAATAAAGCGATGCCGGTTACCCTTGAAGTGGTGGATATTTTAGGCAGAATTAAAGCCCGCTATCCGTTCGGGGTTCAAATACCGGGAAACTACGCTGTTGTTCTACCCGTACACGACTGGAGTAGTGGAATGTATTTTTTACGATTAAGCAGCGGACATCAACAGGTGGTGCAAAAGCTGCAGATTATTCAATAAGCAACCATTGTCATTAAAACGAAAAGGTGATGTATGAAACGTATATTCGTTTTCAGCCTGCTCCTGATGTCATGGAGCCTTCAAATGCTATGGGCCGGGGGGCGGCAACCCAAAACGGTACCGCAAAACACCGGTATACCGGAATCCGTTACATTTTCAGAACCGGTTCATCAATGGGTGCTGACCCGGAATGCCGCCGTGGCAGTATTTAAAAACAAAGCTGTGGTGGTAAGTGGTGAATCGCGCCGGGAGGAAGCCTTTCCGGAAGGGATTGTCGTACGCAGTGCTGTTTCCCCCAATAAACGGTTTTTTGCGTTATTACGGGCACTTCCTCTGCCGCCCAGAGATAAACGCCCGCGGAAACTGTTCGTTTCGGTGTACGATGCGGCAGGCAATCTCAGCACAACGATTGCACTCAAAAATCCCTATGATGCGCCTTACCCGGAAATTGCCGTGGCAGACGACGGGTCAATTGCACTGGGAAAAGCAGCAGAGGCCGTCGTGGAGCTTTACAGCCCGAAGGGGGTTCGCAACGCGGTGTTTTCAGTGTTCCCGAATGCGGATTATGACCTGGAGCGGATCTTGTATCCTGCCTTTTTCGGAGCAACGGGAGATGTTATCATTGCTGCCACCCGTCACGGCATGAATTCACAGAAAAAAATGGAACCGGTGGTGTTTCGGTATAAAAACACGGGTTCCCGGGTATGGCAAAAGGCGTTGCAGGCGGATGCCCTGGGTTTACTCCGTGTAAGTCCGGCCGGGAATGCCTTTGCCGTTGGAACCTTTTCATTTCAGGAAGAAAACATTCTTCAGCAAACGTTGGTAATGGATGGGGTCAGTAATGTACTGACAACCACCGATTTGTTGTTCAAAACGGCGGCTTTTTCGCCTCAGGGGAATTTGCTGTTTTTGGGAGATAAGCACACCGGCGTGTTCATAGATGTTCAGCATCGCAATGTCCTGTGGAAAAAGTCGCTGGCCAGTGGCCCGGAAATGATTGTTGCCGCCGCCGTATCCCCGAACCAGCACATTGCGATAGTAACGGCGCGGAATGTGTTTCGGGAGGGTGCTTTTGTATTTGACGCACCCAAAGTAACCATCCTGGATGGCACGGGAACAATCCTGTCAGAACAGGTTCTGGAAGAATCCCTGAATGCACAGCCCGTGGTGCAATTTGATGCGGAGGCAACATCCGTCATCATCGGGTTACAGCAAAGGCTGAAAAAAATAAAGGTGGCAAAATGAAATTGAAAAAGGTGATGAAAATCGGCGTACTTGTTTTAACGTTTGCACTGGCATCGGCCAGTCCCGCGCAGGATAGCTTCCCCTGGCCGGTTACTCCTTTCGATCAAAGTCATGAAATTACCGGGAACTTCTGTGAATTCCGCGACACTGGGAGCTCTGACCACTTCCACAATGGCACCGATATTCCCAAACCGGACGGTTCGCCGGTTTATCCGGTGAAAGATGGAAAAGTTACCGCCATGGGCAGCGATTGGGTACGCGTGGAGGATAAAGCCTACGTCCATATTATTCCCGCAGCCGGATTGAGTATCGGGGATCAGGTTTACGCGTCCCAGACGGTTATCGGGACCATTGAATCGGGCTTAGGCCACGTGCATTTCACCAACGGCTATGTAGGCGCCGAACGGAATTCCATGCTGGAAGGCAGCGGCTTAACCCCTCTGGTGGATGAATGGAAGCCCATTATCCGGTTCGTGAAATTTTTTGAAAATAATTCCAGTACAGAATTCCCGGCCAGTGGAATTGCCGGCAAGGTGGACATTATCGTAAAGGTGGATGAACAAAATGGTCCCCCTTCCTCTCCAATTTCCCGCCGAAATAATGGCACCTACAAAATTGGGTACCGCATCCTCAGTGCGGATACCAGCACGGTTGTTTACGAACCGCCCAATAATGGACTTCGATTTCAGTTTGATACCAAACCCAGCAATTCGTACGTCCACAATGTGTTCCGTAAAGAATTTTCCTCCACCACCAGCCATACCTACCAGGTAACCAATGATATTAGCCGGGACAATTACTGGGATACCTCCCAGCTGGAACCGGGAAACTACGTGGTGATGATTTTTACCGAAGATACCCGTCACAATGCGGATACCGCATATGTTCCGGTAACCATTAAAGAACTGGACCGGGTACCACCGCAACAACCCAAATGGCGGTTCCTCAGCGGGACTGCGGACAGTTTACATCTCTTCTGGTATGCCAATCCCGATAGTGATTTAAAGGGATACCGGCTCTATTTTTCATTTGACAACCAGCGGTGGAGCCAATATGCGGATGAGAACGCATTGACGGCTGCAGCAACGGATACCACCATTTCCACCCGGCTGAATCGGGATATTTATTTTAAAATTACAGCAGTGGACGATTCTCCTCTGGAAAATAAAAGCATTTCCAGCAATATCTACGGCATGACCAACGGCCCCAATATTTCCATGCAGGTGTTAATTGTGGATGGTTTTGACCGTCGCGATGGTGGTTGGACCGATTCCGTGCACAGCTTTGTGTATGATTACGGACACGCCATTTGGGGAAACGATATGGGTTTCCATTCGGCTTCCCACCAGGCGGTGCGGGAAGGCTTTGTTTCCCTTTCGGACTATCCGGCTGTGTTCTGGTTTACCGGTGATGATTACGGAAATGAACCGCCACTGGATAGTGTGGAACAGGCACGGATCCGGGAGTATCTGGAGCAGGGTGGCCAATTGTTTATTAGCGGCGCACGCATTGCAGCTTCCCTGGATCCGGAAGGTTTTTCCGGAGCCTCTGCATCAGACCAGCAATTTTTAAATGCATTCCTAAAAGTGGATTTTGGCGGCACAAACACCGCCGAACATGCTGTATTTGGGCAAGCGCCCCTTTTTGCCAGTATGCAGGTGGAGTTTAATAGCTACAATTATGCAGCGGACTCCACGGATATTCTGGAACCGGTAGACCAGAATGTGACGCCGGTATTTTTGTATTCCGGAAACGATGTGGCCGGTATCGCTTATGAAGGCACATTTGGAAATGGCACCGCGGTTGGCCGTCTGGTCTATCTGGCCTTTCCGTTTGAAACCGTGAATGATGAAGCGGTTCGTCAGGATTTGATGTACCGGACATTTCGCTTTTTCTTCCCTCAAACCGGTATTACCCCGGAACCCAATGCAGGAGAAATAACCGATTTCTGGTTGGCGCCGGCGTATCCCAATCCATTTAATCCTGCTACCACAATCCGTTACGGGCTTCCGGAGCCTGCCGAAGTTGAAATTGAGGTGTTCAATATTCAGGGGCAAAAAGTTCGTCAATTGGTGCGTGGGTGGCGTACTTCTGGTTGGTACACGGTTCAATGGAATGGCCAAAACGATCGGGGCATTCCGCTTTCCAGCGGGGTGTATCTCATCCGATTGAACGCACGTACGTCCGATAATCGCCTGATTGTGCGCCATCGGAAGGTCATGCTTATTAAATAAAATCAGCTACGCATTAGAAGAAAAAAATGGTGTTGTCCCGTCAACCGGGATTGACGGGGCAACATTGTTGTGGTGCTGGGCAGCATTTTGACTGGAGTGAACATGCTGCTAATTGTGCCATGTGGAATAATTAATTCTAACCGATGGCACCGAAAAAATACAGATGAGAATTTTTCCCGGCACCAGTGGGGCAGGCTTATTTAATCGGTGAGGATGTAAACCACCCGGTCACCCGTTGACGGAATTGGCGGATTATCCGTACCCCAAACGATTAATTCGTTTTCTTCCGTAATAACAAATAAGGGGATCAGGTTTTTTTTCTGTTCAGCCTGAAACTGTTCCCAGGGGGTATCCTCAGAGATGAAGACTTCCTGAAGGGATTTATCAGAGTGTAAATGTGTCTCCAGAAAGTCGAATGTGCATTCGCCACAAAACAACGTTCGACCTCTCCAGGGGGCTATGGCGGACTCCGCATCGGGATCTTCGGACGCCACCTGAAAAACACCGGATTTCCCGAAAAATTCGCTGTAATGCATGCATGCCAGACTATTCACTTCGTCATTGCTGGTGACCGCCGCCAGTTTACCGTACGGAGTAATGTCAATCTTTTCCGGGAGGTTTTCATCCAGGGCATTACCAAGGATAGCCGGGATGTGATCCCGTTTGCAGTAGGAGATGTTTCGCTTATTGGTGTCAATTAAAAGAACATCAAAGTGTTGCTGGCGGAGGTAACGGGCCAGGATGCGGGCCCATCGGTGGGCACCGACAAAGATAATGCCTTGCGGATTGGGATGGGCCAGCTTCAGAGCGCGTGCGACCGGTCGGGCGGTAATACCGTAAAACAGAACAGTGCCAATAATCGCCATGAAGGTGTAGGACATCAGCAAATTCCCCTGCATGATGCCGTGTTCCACCAGTTCCAGCCCAAAAATGGAGGAAACCGCTGCCGCAACAATTCCCCGTGGGGCCATCCAGAAGAGAAGAACGCGTTCCCGCCAGTTTAAATCGCTGCCGATGCTGGAAGCCAACACGGCTACTGGCCGGACCACAAAAATTAATGCTGCAAGAAACAGATAAGCTTGTGGATTGTTCCAGGGAATGTCCTGAAGGGATAGGCGGGAAGCCAGAATAATAAACAGAGCGGAAATAAGAATAACCCGTAGATTTTCTTTAAATTCCAGAATGTGCCGTACTGGAATTTGTTTTTGATTTGCCAGGATAATTCCCATTAAAGTAACGGCCAGTAAACCGGCTTCTGCCTGGAAATGATTGGAAAGGCTGAAAACAATCACCAAAAGCATTAACGTGAAGGGGTTGTGTAAATAATCCGGCACCCAATACCGGCGAATCAGGTAAATAAGAATAAATGCCCCCAAACCACTGGTGATACCGGCGATGAGAATCGTTTTAAGCGTTGCGCTAATGGCAATGGAAAAAGCTGCATGTCCCGAATTGAGAACAATTTCAAAAACAATAACAGCCAATGAGGCACCGATGGGGTCGTTGACAATGCCCTCCCAGTAAATAAGGGAATTAATTTTGCCGCGAATACGGAGGGAAACCAGCAGAGGGACAACGACCGTGGGGCCGGTGACCACCAGAATGGCGCCCAGCAAAATAGCCACTTCTGTAGGCAGTTGAAGCAAATACATGCCCAGAAAAGTAACCAGGCCAAAGGTAATGAGCACACCAATGGAAATAAGCCGAATCAACACATTTTCGCCACCACGCAGTTCCCGAAAAGAAAGGCTGAGGCCCCCTTCAAACAGAATAATTGCAACAGATAAAGAGACCAGGGGAAAAAGCGAGGGCCCAAACAATTGGTCCGGTTGAAGCATGTTGGCCACCGGACCAATCAGGAAACCAAACAATAGCAGGAAAATAATGGAAGGCACGTGCACACGCCATGCAATCCATTGCGCCAGGATGCCGAGAATGATAATTAAAGAGAGATCTATTAAAATTCGTTCAGCCATAATTTTTCTTTTTAATATAGAAAAATTCCGTTCCGTTCAAAATTATTTAATAAATTTGAAATAAAAATAAGGGGTGAGTTTCCCATGCGTTCCAGAGGTTCGCAGCGTAACATATTGCTGTGGTTGATAATTTACGCGGTAGCAATGGCCTATCTGGAAGCTGCGGTCGTGGTTTATTTGAGGGAATTGTATTATCCTGAGAATATTCTGGAAATATTCCCGCCAAAGTTGTTCACTCCCCGGGATGTTGTGGTAGAATTGGGTCGTGAAGTAGCTACAATAGTGATGATGCTGGCGGTGGCGTTTTTGGCTGAACGGCGGAATCGGGTTCGGGTTTTCGGTGCGTTTGTGCTTCAATTTGGGGTGTGGGATATATTTTATTATATCTGGCTGAAAATTCTTATTGGATGGCCAGTACACTGGGGAGAGTGGGATATTTTGTTTTTAATCCCGTGGGCATGGGTTGGTCCCTGGCTCACGCCTGTGGTCATTGCCCTTATGTTTGCTCTGTGGGGTGGTTGGCTGTTCTGGACGGATGGGGAGCCTGAATGGGATAAACAAGGAATTTTTCTGTTTATTGTGGGGGCAGTGCTGGCGCTGGTAGCCTTTCTGCAGCCAGCTGTTCCCTTGTTGCTTTCAGGGAATGTGGAACGGGTGCGCCAGTTTGTGCCCGGAGGGTTCTGGTGGTGGCTGTATATACCGGGTATTGTGCTGATGGCGTGGGGATTATTACGGGTACGAATAAAGGAGCCTTAAAAATGAGAAGGCAACCATTCGGTTGCCTTCTCTCTGTGAGCCCGCCAGGATTCGAACCTGGGACCAACGGCTTAAAAGGCCGCTGCTCTACCAGCTGAGCTACGGGCCCAATTGTTTGTCAAAAGCACGGCAAATATAGATAATTGCACTGGTGCAGTCAAGAAAAAATTCGAAAGAGGTAAGGGCAAAATACTTTGACAATCCGGAAAAGTGTGTACGATTAGGCAGTAATCATAAGCAAATTATGCAGCCACCATTAGTTAACAAACAATTTATATATTTACAAGTATAAGATCCTATTCTGGTAAAAAACATTTCCTGTATTGATCAATATGTTCTAGTGGGGTAAGTTAGTCGTTAACACAAAATTCACATACATAGTGCTAGAATTCTTCTTTTGTTGTCTGCAAAATCGAATGTTCTTTTTTTGAGTTACATTTTTCAACGTCTTTAGATAAAAATAGATTGGTTTTAAGCAAATATTAAGAATTGCTTAAATAAAAATTTAGAATCACTATTTTAAAATAAAAGAAAAAAGGAGGAAATTATGTTAGATCTAGTTCATTTGCATCCGATGGTGATTCATTTTCCTATTGCTTTATTAATTGTAGGATTCCTTTTTGAATTAATTTATCTCATTACTCGTAACGAATTCTATAGTAAAGCCGGTTTTTATCTTTTAGTGCTTGGGGCTTTGGGAACTTTTGCGGCATTTTTGACAGGTAATTTGGCAGAAGAACGCATTGTAGAGACGGAGGCTTTAGAAAGGGTATTGGAAACACACGAGGATGCGGGTAAAATTACTTTATTTTTGGTTATTTTTACATTTATTTATCGAACAGTAGTGTTTTTCCTGAATCAGTACAAAGGTATTTTACAATGGATTGGGCTGGCACTATATGCTCTCAGTATTCTTTCCGTGGTTCGTACCGCTTATTATGGAGGAGAATTGGTTTATAACTATGGAGCCGGGGTCCAGATTCAGGCAATTCCGGGCAGTAATAGTCAGGATGGACAACAGCAATTCTTGAATGAGGAGGAGGAAGAAGACGAGGATGATGATTGACGGAGTAAAAAATGCGCATCCTGATAGTTGAGGATGAAAAGGGAATCGCCAATTTTTTAAAGGAAGGGCTGGAAGAAGAATATTTTGCGGTGGACGTAGCTTATGATGGGACATCCGGATTGGAAATGGCGTTAACTAACGAATATGATCTGTTGCTTGTTGATTGGATGCTACCCGGTATTAGTGGGATTGAAGTTGTCAGACAGGTGCGGAAGGAAAAGCCCAGGGTGCCCATCATTTTTCTCACCGCAAGAGATACTGTACAAGATATAGTTTTTGGTCTGGAGGTGGGTGCCAACGATTACATCCGCAAGCCCTTTGAATTCGAGGAATTACTGGCACGAATACGGGTACAACTACGCACTAAAGAAGGAGAAACGTCAGTTCTAACCCTAGGAGATCTGGAGCTTAATTTAAATACCCATCAAGCTTTCCGGAATGGTGAGGAAGTTAATTTAACCCCCAGAGAGTTTGCTTTGCTGGAGTTTCTAATTCGTAATAAAGGTAAAGTATGCACGCGTACGCGTATTATTGAACACGTATGGGATATCCATTTTGATTCTGACACTTCTATTATTGATGTTTATATCAATGCCCTGCGTAAAAAATTAAATGCAGGGGAAAAGAAAAACCTGATTCATACCGTTCGGGGTATAGGGTATATTGCCAGGGAAGATTCATGAACCTGAGTTTTCGGAATCGGATTGCGCTTTACTTTTTAGTGACAACGGCAGGATTGGTAGCTCTTTTTTATATTGTAATTTACTGGGAGGTATCTCGGACTGTTTTTGCTCAATTAGATTCGGATTTAAGCAAAGAAGCCGACGAGATTTTACAAAATATTATTGTCTCCGATAGCAATATAAATTTTGCAGACTTAGATGAATGGAAAGAAAAAGAGCATATTCAGATCGAAGTCAATCCCACATTTATTCAAATTGTAGACCCTTTGGGAATGATTTTGCATAAAACTCAGAATTTGTTTGACCGGGAATTAACGTTTTTTCCAGAAAAAAAACTTCGGTTATATACTAATGCACAGCTTGCGAATGGTTTGGTACGCCAGGTTCAGGCACCCATCGTAAATCAGCAAAAGAAAATTTTGGGATATGTTCTGGTTGCTGTTCCTCTGGATGAGGCAAATCTGGTGCTAAATAATTTATTTAAAGTATTATTTTTGAGTTATCCTATAATTTTATTAATTCTATTTTTAACCACTCGCTTTATAGCCGGGGAAAGCATTCGTCCTATAAATGAAATAATTGCCACTGCAGAGCGTATTACCCGACAAAATCTTGAGGAACGTATTAAACTGCCAGCAAGACGGGATGAATTATATCGATTGGTCACCACGATAAATAATCTTCTGGATCGGGTACAGGAGGCTATTCTTCGGGAAAAGCAATTCACTGCAGATGCATCCCATGAACTCCGCACTCCTATAGCAGCAGTGAAAGGCACGTTGGAAATACTGATTCGGCGTCCACGAACGGTGGAACATTACCAGGAAAAAATACAGTATTGTCTGAGTGAACTGAATCGGATGTCAAATTTAATCGAGCAATTGCTTCTGTTAGCCCGATATGAGGGTGGTGAGTTTGAACCTCAGGTTCGGGTGGTTGACCCTGCAGCTCATATTGAGGACGTTATAAAACGAATGGAAAAAATCTTCTGTGAGAAGTCGGTGAAAATTGAATTTCGAAACAACATGTCATTAAGGGTGGTGGCAGATCCTGTTTTACTGGAAATTATTTTCATGAATGTACTTTCCAATGCTATTAAATACTCACCACCACAAACTTCAGTCAAAATTGAATTACAGAAAAAAGAAGATACGGTGGTGTGCTACATCCGAGATCAAGGCATTGGGATACCACCGGAAAAAATTCGCCATGTTTTTGAGCGTTTCTATCGGGTTGATGAATCGCGCAGCTCTCGTGAGGCAGGCTTTGGTTTGGGCCTGGCGATAGTAAAAAAATTGGCTGATTTACAACATTTTGATGTAACCATTAATAGTGTGGAATCCAAGGGAACAACAGTAATCATAAAAATGCCGTTATTAGAGACTAACGCAGAGAATTAAGCTGTTTTTCAGCTCGTTTTAAGCAATTTTTAAGACTCAAATATTCATATTTGGGTGGTTATATCTGTTCGTGTTTTAATGGGATTAAAACATGGAGCTTTTGATTTTTTCGAAAAGAATTATTCCTTTTATCGGATCAATTTTGCTATTGTTTCTTGCGACAATAGCTCTGGATTATTCGTTGCACTTGTTGAATTTGGTTTGGGTTGGTCGGTACCTGGGAATTGTGGGTACAGTACTTATTCTTTTCTCTTTTTTATATTCTCTCAGGAAGCGCCGAGTTATCCGATTCGGTTCCCCAAAAATCTTTTTACGTTTGCATGAATATTTAACCTGGATTGGCTCTTTGATGATACTAGTGCATGCAGGTATTCATGGCAATGCTGTTTTACCTTGGATGGCGGTAGTTGCCATGCTGATTGTGGTTATTAGTGGACATTTGGGAAGATATATCCTAAGCCAGGTGCGTCAGGACTTGAAGGTAGCAGAACGGGAGATGTTTAAGCAGGGATTTTCCGCCGAAGAAATAGACCGAAAATTGTTCTTTGATGCACTGATTGTGAAAACGATGGAAAACTGGCGAGCAGTTCATTTACCCTTTGTTGCTCTTTTTGCTACCTTAGCAATTCTTCATATAATAATTATTATTCTGTTTTGGAATTGGTAAAGGTCACCAATGAAAACATTTTTTGTACATCTACTTGGGATTATCCTGTTAATTGGTTTAATAATCAAATACCCCGATATTATGATTAATCCAGGAGACTTGTCTATCGGACATCAAGACCTTAAGACGAAGTGTTTTTCCTGCCATACTCCTTTTAAAGGCATAAGAATTGAAAAGTGTTTAGCATGTCATGAATTGAAAAAAATCGGTGTTACGACGGTTGAGGGGAAACCAATAACAACACCAAACACTGTAAAACCGTTTCATGATGTATTATTAAAAATAGACTGCATGACTTGTCATACCGACCATCGAGGGGTGGAAGCAAAACGCAATTTTATTTATTTTTCTCATAATTTATTGATGATGGATGTGAAGTCGAACTGTTACAGTTGCCATAAATATAAACTTCCTGATGATTTTATTCACAAACAGGTTGGAAACGATTGTTCTTCCTGTCATTCAACAACCCGTTGGCAAATTGAGCGTTTTGATCATTCCTTGCTAAAAACAATAGTGGGTGCAAGGTGTTCCTTCTGCCATAAAAAAAGCAAACCTGGAGATGTACTTCATCAGGGAATACGGATGGATTGCAGAGAGTGTCATACAACCACTTATTGGAAACCCTCAACCTTTGAACATGACCGATATTTCCGGTTTGATCGCAGACATCCGCCCAGATGTGAAAGCTGCCATCAAAATCTAGCAGATTTCAAACGATACACCTGCTATAGTTGTCATGAACATTCTTATCGGAAGATTGCTGCCGAACACCGGGAAGAAGGGATTTGGAATTTTAAAAATTGTATTGATTGCCATCGCAATGGACAAGAGGCAGAGGGTAAAAGAAATTGGAAAAAAATTAAGCGTGGTAGAAGCAACTTTATGAACCTGGAGTATGGCGACCATAAAGAAGACGAAAATGATTGAATGAGTTTGTGGGTCCCAATTATTCAATTTGGGTTTTTCCTCCTTAGCTAATCACAATTACAAGTTGTTCACACTTGACTAACCAATGAGATACCCTTGAGATACCCTGGGGGAGATTGACGGGCACATCCTTTTTCGAGAATTCTTTGCGCTGCGGTGAAAGCCACTTTCAAATGTGTTTAAGACACAGATTTGAATAAGTTTGTATCTGTAGTTCGGTGGTATCCTTACCTTTTTGTTTCTTATGAAATATCGGTATTATTGTGTTCTTGGATTTTCAGTTTAATATTTGAGCAGGTTTCTGGGAAAGTATCTTGGGGATTAAACTAAAAAATTATTTAATCCTTTATTGATTTTTTCGTTGGAAACCCCTACTATTAGGCGATTCTTACAGTATGTTTTCTTTAAATTAAGCTTGATTCAATGAGGATTTATATAAATATTTTTCTGTATTTCAGCGGCTAATCAAATAAACAAAAGGAGAACCCTATGAATCGTAAACAGTTAGTAGACGCGATTGCTGCTAAAACCGGTGCATCCAAAAAAGATGCCGATGCATTTGTGGCTGCATTTCAGGAAGTTGTGGTCAACGCCTTGAAGAGTGGGGAATCGGTAACGTTGACCGGGTTTGGCGTATTTAAAGTGGTGGAACGCCCGGCGCGGGAAGCCCGCAATCCGAAAACCGGTGAAAAAATTCAGGTTCCGGCACGCAAAGTACCCCAGTTTAAACCGGGTAAAGGCTTGAAAGAAAGTGTAAAATAAGTTTGATGAAAGGCCGGTTCTTTTGCCGGCCTTTTTCTTTTTTACCCGTCCTTCTGTAATTTCAAATAGTCTATCATTTCGCCCAGGAGAAATTCAACCTGAATGAAGTACCGCTCCGCGGCACACATCCGTTTGCTGCATTGGGCACAGGCAATGGTCAGGTGGCAATTCACACGCTGTTTGTATTCCTGTTCCAGCTCCTGTTGGGCAGTCAGCATATCCCGGTGAAATTGCAGGCGGGATGTTTGCGGCGGTAGAATGGATATCCATTTGTGTTGTAAAATTTCTTCAAATTCTTTTAAACGACCCAGGTATTGACCCAGAGTGGAACGCCAGACCAATTGGGCTTTCCGTAGCTGGGTGGCGTAGTCTCCGGATGCGGTCAGAAAGGCGTACCCCTCTTTTTCGACCACTTCTTCCGGAATTTTCCCAATAATGGTAATCATTTCATAAATTTCAATCAATTCTTCCTGCTGGGCAGGGGTAATGCTCTGGTAGATTTCTTTCAATTTGTTCAGGTAATAATTTTCAATTTTCAGGAACAACTTTCGCAATTGGGCTGCCTGGGCCGCAAATTCTGGATTGCGCTCGATTTCTTCTTTTAAATGCGCTTCGGAAAGGTTTCGGGCTTCTTTTATGATTTTTAACGTTTGACGAATTTTTAAAATCTGCGGGTATCCCAGCGAATTGAAAATAATATCCAGATAGGCATTAATCGTTGTTTCCATTTCCTTCAACTGGCGGCGCGTGCGTTCGCTGAGCTTCATCAGGGCCTGGTTAATGCGGGGCTGCAGTGCAGGCAGGGGATGTTTCAATAAAATTTTAATGGCTTGTTTCCCAAACGCCTGGGGAAAGGTATCGTCTTCGATAAGCTCTAAAATTTCTTCCAGGCGAATGATGGAAGCGGCTTTTTGTTGCACCGCTTCATCCGGATCCAGATGCGCATTCACCAGGGTAAGGAAACAATCGTGGTTGCTTAAATCGGAACCGGCGTGCTCTACTATCTGCAATTTCAATTCGGTGAACGGATGAGCATCTTCTGTTTCCACATCCACACCGGTAACCGCAGCAACATTGGCCTGCATGCGGTATTGATGATCAAACGCCAGCGCCAGGTTTGTGACCACGTTCCACCATGTTTGAACGCTGTCTTTCGTGAAATCCTGGAAAGGGTCCGGAGTAGCTAAAAAAGTGTATAGCCGGTTTTGGGGGACGTCTTCCAGAGCATTCAGGGCCGCTTGCTTTACGATTGAGTCAGTATCCAGAATGTAGAGCAATACCGTTGCCAGTCCTTCGTCGTTGCTTCGGTGTTTGAATTTTAAAATGTCATAAATTTTGCGAATGCGAAGTCTTCTGCGCTCAATAACCGCTTCCAGCCGTTCCAGAATGAGATCGTCATTGGCGCCAAATCCCCGCTCCTGCAACAGTTTTTGTATGGTATGCAAATGGGAAAGGGAAACGGTGCTGTTTTCAAATAGTGCTTCCAAAACATCCGGATCCGTTTCAAATACAAGAAATACCAGTAGATTTTGCAGGGATTCTTTTTGAATAAAGCGAATTTTATCGCTTTTTTGCATTTTTAGAAGGGATTTGTATTGTCCCAGAAGTTTCCAGTAGGGGTTGCTACGGGCGGCTTCTCGAACCAAACTGTCCACATCATGGGCCAGGGTGTCAACAATTTCGGGGATGGTGGTCTTTTCCGCAATTTTTATTCGCTGGTAATAGGGGAGATTTAAAATTTTATCTAAAAGACGATCCAGGGATTGGTTGGTACGCCGCCGAAAATAGTTGCGCAGTACGTATTCAACCACCTGGTTGGGGGACCATGTTGAAAGATCATGTTTTTTTGCCATGTGGCCTCTTCATCCCTGATAATTAAACGGTTGCCTCGTTCCCTGAGGCACATTGCCCCGTTCGTACAACAGCAAACACCAGGTTTCATTATCGGCCAAAGGGGTATTCGGTTAAGTAAATGGCTATTTTGGCGGTAAAGATTGCAATTCCGGGCGGGGAATTCTAAATTCATAACCACACCAGATTAAAGGAGAATGGGAAATGGCCAACACCGAATTGCAAAAACATGTATTCCCCAATGGTTCGCAGTTAACACTGGTTCACGGAGACATTACCGTTGAAGCAGTGGATGCTATTGTAAATGCGGCAAATTCCTATTTAAAACATGGGGGTGGCGTTGCTGCAGCAATCGTTCGGAAGGGAGGCCGCGTTATTCAGGAGGAAAGCGATAAAATAGGCTTTGTTCCCGTGGGTAAAGCAGCAATTACAGGTGGCGGTAATTTGCCGGCGCGGTACGTCATCCACGCCGTTGGGCCCCGCTGGGGGGAAGGGGATGAGGACAACAAATTGCGGAGCGCGGTGGAAAGTGTCCTGGAGTTGGCGGAAGAAAAAGGTTTTGAGCGTATCTCCATGCCAGCTATCAGTGCAGGGATTTTTGGCTTTCCCAAAGACCGGTGTGCCCAGATTATTATGAGTACAATTGCAAAGTATTTTGAAATACACCCGAATAGTACAATCCGTGAAGTGCGAATTGTATTGTATGATGAACCGACCCTAAGAGCTTTTCAGGAGAAGTTTGAGGAATTATTTGGATAACCCATGGTGCACATCGACCACTACGATTTTGGGCGTATTGTAATTAATGGAACGCTCTATACACACGATGTGAAGATTTTGGGGGAACGGGTGGTGCCGAACTGGTGGCGCCAGGAAGGCCATTATCTGCAATTATCCGACATCCCGGAAATCGAGGGCCCATGGGATGTAATTGTGATTGGTACAGGGAAATACGGGCGCATGGCTGTTGCACCGGAGGTCATCCAGAAATTAAATGCATTACACCGTTCCTACATTATTGAAATTACCGATAATGCCGTGCAGGAATTTAATCGCCTTGTGAGGGAGGCGAAAAACGTTCTTGGTGCATTCCATTTAACCTGTTAACAGGAGGACGGTATTTTTAAACAAATACCCCTGGCGTTACCTGCGGTAGCCTTTGCTGCAGGAATTGCGCTGTGTTACGTCTTTCTTCCCGCCTGGCACCCGGAATTCTGGCTGGTTATTGGAGTGGGTGGGTTTGTTTTATTGGGGATATCGTGGAAAAAATTTCCGCACGGGGTTGTTCCGGCACTGATGTTCGTTTTTGTATCGCTGGGTACCCTGCATTTTGCGCGCTGGCATTCCCACCTTTTTCGGCAAGCATGGGTGCACCAGCTGCCACTCCGGGCAACGGCTCTGCATGGCCGAATCCTTGCCATTCACCCAACAAAAAAGAGAAATCGGGTCGATATTCGGTTGCAATCCCTTAAAGTTGCCGAAAAGGAGATACCTGCCAGGGGGAAATTGCGGGTGTATGTTCCCAAACAGTTTACCGACCTGCAGGAAAGCAGGGAGGCCACGCTGTTTAATGTCCATCTTTCAGCACCACCGCAGCCGCGGAATCCCGGGGAGTTTGATTATGCCTTTTATCTAAACATTCATGGTTTTGTGGCCACCGGTCAGGCCGATTCAATACACATTATCCCGACACAGGGTTTTTCATTAAGCCAATGGATGATGGGAGTTCGCCGGGCAATCCTGTCCCACATTGAAAAAGTGTTTCAGCAACCATATGCCGGTTTTATGAAGGCACTGCTGATTGGTAAACGGGGAGAGTTAGATCCCACCGTGCGCCGGCAATTTCAACTGGCGGGACTCATGCATGTACTGGCCATTAGCGGACTTCATGTGGGGTTTATTACGGTGCTTATTTTGTTGGTGCTTCAGTGGCTTGGGGTTCCATTGGTGTGGCGATATGGGATACTGATAGGAATTCTCGTCTGGTATGCCGCTTTGACTGGGGCTCAGCCGCCGGTAATCCGGGCAACGGTCATGATTGGGCTATGGGCGATTGCGCGGATGATTTCCCGGAAAAGCAACCCACTGAATTTATTGTTTGCTGCATGCTTTATTATTCTGCTGGTGCAACCGAATCAACTGTTCTGGGTGGGGTTTCAACTGTCCTTTCTGGCAGTATTGTTTATTTTGATTGGCTTACAGTGGGTGAATGGACACCGGTGGTTCCGAAGGTTGCACGATAGCGGTCGGGGCGGTCGTTTAGTCGCAAACTGGATTGTCCTTCCGGCAGCGGTAACACTGTGGGCCCAACTTGGAACGTTACCCGTGCTGGTGCACAATTTTCATTTGCTATCCCCCGTAGCACTGGTGCTCAATCTCATCGTTGTGCCGGTAATTTCCCTGGTGTTGTACGGTGGGGTAGCCTGTGTGATACTCAGCGTTTTATTCCCTGCAGCGGCGATGTGGATTGGAGGCTTAATTTCGGGTGTTTTAACCCTTCTGTTTCATCTGGTGGAGTGGGCTATTCGGATTCCTTTTAGTTACATTCCGGTTCACCAGGGCACGCTGTGGGCAGCGGGTATTTCTGCGCTGGCTGTTAGCTGGACACAGATACAACAAAAGCGGTGGCGCTGGGTGTTGACCTACGGCATTGGCTTTTCATTAGTCTTTGCACACTTGTTTGTTTCCCATTCATCGGAGTGGAATGTTCTGGCAATTGATGTGGGCCAGGGAGATGCCCTGTTGATTCAAACGCCCCGGCAACAATCCATTCTGGTGGATACGGGGGCACCGGTTAGCAATGGCTATCGGCCGTTCCGGGGGATTGAAGCCGTATTGCGCACGCTGAATATTTCCCGAATCAATCGGCTGGTGATTAGTCATCCCCATTGGGATCATATGGGAAATGTGAACGCACTGCTTGATGCCGTGGCAGTGGACAGTGCGTATTTTCCCCGTTTTCCGTATTCTTATCGGATGATGGATAGTTTGAAAACGTGGTTGGCCAGAAAGGGCGTGCCTTCCAGAGCAGTCCGTGCGGGGGACGTTATACCGGTGGATGCGTCCACCCGAATGTATGTTCTGGCGCCGCTTTACCATTCAGCAACCCGGATGAAATATTCCCGCATAAGTGGACGGATTGTTAACAACACCTCCATAGTGGCGCTTCTGCAAATGGGAAAGACGCGTGTGTTGCTCCCCGGAGATGTGGAGCGTGGTGGGGAGGAAGCGGTGTTGCCCTGGGGTAACTGGCTTCAGGCGGCAGTGTTAAAGGTGCCGCACCATGGCAGTAAAACCTCTTCCATTCCGCAATGGATTGCAGCAATCAAACCCCGGTGGGCTATTATTTCCGTGGGGGAGAAAAATCGTTTCCAGCACCCTTCCCCCGATGTTATTGCCCGATATCACACTGCGAGTGCCCGTGTTATGCGAACGGATGCCCATGGAGCCGTGTGGTTAAGAACGGATGGAAACCAATGGGAAGTGGTGGACTGGCAACCCAGAGAGCGTTTTTATACGGTACACAAAATGGGGGAACCGTAAACGATTCCCCCACAATGGTTGTTATAAAAGGGTGTTAAAAATTGCTTCGGCTTTTTCCCAATGTTCGGTTTGGGGATTTTTTACTTCCGGGTCAATGGTCTTGAAG
>WGBF01000090.1 GCA_015494485.1 bacterium
GAGCTGTATTATGCCGGTATGAATGTTCGGAATAATCCGTATCCACTCTATTGTTACCGGTCCGGCAATTTCTATAAATGCATCGCCCCAGATTCCCGGTATAAAGGACGGTTTTTCGAAATCATTCCCCACAGCACTTTCCGGTGGCAAATTTTCCTTTCTGCCCACCCGGATATGTAAATGATTTTCCCCTTTACGAATACCCGGGGTTAATTCAAACACCTGGCTGGTATAACAGGGGATATCGCCGCCGACATTCATGTGATTGACATGTACCTGTGTGCCAAATTGAACTTGTTCCAGATGAAGGAACACCCGGGCATGTTCATTTAAGGCGGATAAATTAAACGGCTTATGATACCAAAAATAGTTAAAATTTTCCCATTCAAAGGGGGGTTCGGCACAATCCACCAGAGAAGGCACGGTAATTTGATGAAAAAATTTATCGGGCTTTTCATCTCCGGGTTCAATATCCCAGCTCCCATTCAGCATCAATTTTTGCCACATGTTCCATCCTGGATTTATTTCAAGAGCATCATACGTGGATTTTGGGCTATTTTACCTGAACGGATTTGATAGAAATAAATACCGCTGCTATGTTTATTTAAGTTGACGGGAACCGAATGATACCCGGGAGTCAACATACCCATATCGATTTTCGAAATAATTTGCCCCAGTGGATTGTAGATTAAAATTTGAATCGGACTTTGTTTAAATAATTGAAATCGAATAATCGTCCGGCTGTTAAACGGATTGGGATAATTTGGATATATTTGAATAGTTTTGGAAACAACGGGATTATTATCTGGATTTTCAATGTTCGTCACCGGTGTAAAACCCGCTCGTTGTAAACCGTTTTGAATATATTCATTTTTCATAAACGTTTTCCAGACCTGCCCGGTGAGATAATTTTCCATCATAATAAGAATAGGCCCTTCATCGATACCAATTACATCCGGCCCCCACCAGTTCCGGGTCAAATTGAAGGCATCCCTAAATCCGTATCGCGTCCAGATTTGGTTATAATAATTGCCATACACATAGCGTAACGTTTGCAAGGAGTAAGCCGGCGTAAATACAATTGACCCTCCGGCAGCCGTGGGTGCTATGGTACCGTCATCATTTTGAGCGGGTGGAGCGCCCCTTGCTTTATATCCATTGGGACCATCACAGGCGGTTATTCCCCAGATATTTTCCGAATATCCCACAAAATTGCCCGGGTTATCACTGCAGTATGCTCGTTGTGCCAGCGTTGCACGCACAGAATTTTCAAAATAGGTAATTCCCCTGGTCCGCATATAGTCATCCTGAATATTCCGAAAGTCAATCCAGCAATGGGAATATTGATGCCCAAACAGCGGTGGAAATGTTACATAGGAATATCCATAATACGTTTCCCATTTATATCCGCTGGTCCAGGCGTTCCAGATTGTTGTGGGTGCGGGATGGGTAGGGGAGCCCAATGCCAGAATATTCAGGATCATGGCCTCGCTATACCCTTTCCACCAGGCACTGCTAAAGCCATTTTCTGGAGACCACGCCAACGTTATATTAGGTTGATAATTCCTCATCCATTGCCAGTCGACCCTAAAATAAATGGAATCTGCAAGGCTCCGGATTTGGGTTTCCGTGCTATCCGAACCGGTAAAGTATTCTCTGCAATAAATAATTCCGGCCAGCAGGAGTGCGGTGTCTATGGAGGAAAGTTCACTGTTCCACGTCCTTAATGCAGAATTCATATCCAGGAAATGGTAGAAAAATCCGTTATATCCGATATTCCCCTGCGCCTCCTTGCCCTGTGGTTTTTCCCAGAATGTTTTCAACGTGGTTAATACCCTTTCCCGTCCTTGTTCCCGGGTAATCCAGTTATGCTCAATCCCGATACAAATGGCTGTTAAACCGAATCCTACCGCAGCAATGCTGCAAGGTGAACCACTGGCGCTTCTGTCTTTAATAAGCCCGTTTGCCGGATTGGCTTCGTTCCAGAAGTATTTGAAGGTTTGTTCCTGGATCATGACAATGAATGCGGAATCGGCTGGGTCAATAGCCCCAAAAGGGGGTTGTGTTAGTCCACTCTGTATTTTAAAGAAAAGAATAAGTGTAATAAGCCACACCCATATCTGTTTTTTCATAAATCTTCTATACCTCTGGTTAAAAATACAGGCCGATTGTAAAATGCTGGGTTTCCTTTAATCTACCCCGGTCTGCCCAGGCATAATCGATGCTCATTTTGGTATTGCCAACCTTCAGGTGCAATCCCAATCCAAACGTTAAACCTGTTTCAGAATCCTGTTGAAACAAATGCTGATACCCGGTTCTAAGGGCTATCAAGTCTTTAAACATCCATTCTCCACCCAGGCTAATACTTTCGGTATTGTTATTGGGATGGAAGGCATTGATCGCCAGTCGAATTTTCTGCGTTTCATTAATTTGATAGGGAGCGGATAACCCAACCCGAAAAATAATAGGAAGAGGGAATTTACCCGTTAATACTTTACCGGGAAGACTGCTGTTATCTCCATACCTGTCCGGGTCCTGATCGTATTGGATAATCAGGTCTCTTCCGTTAAAGCTCGCGGGGAGGCCAAAATTTGAAATACTGGCTCCCAATGTTAATTTCCCCGGTATGATCTGAAAAATTGTTCCTAAATTCAAAGCCATGGTAGCCAGGGAACTGTGCCAAATGGTTTCCTGAACATAGTTGATGTGGAAGCCGATCGAAAGCCGATCAATCAGTTGCCTTCCATAGCCAATGCCTATGGCAAAATCCTGCACCGAATAATATTCTCCTGTTCCTTTGGGTTGTTCTACGGTTCGGACTTTTATTTCACCGGACGTTAATGATGTAAGACTTACCTGTAAATTCCCAATCCCTCCCAATGGTATTAACGCAGCAACATAATCGTATTGAATATCTGCAATCCATAAGCTGTGGGTAAATTGCACCCCGTACCCGGACAACCAGCCTACAGATGCAGGGTTGTAATACGCCGCAGTGATGTCATCATAAAATGTAACAGCAGCATTTCCCATACCCATATACCGCCCGCTGGGTTCAATCAACAGGAATTGCCCAATGGTTGTGCCGGTTTTGGTTTGGGCAAAAAGAAATTGTATCATGAACAAAAAGACGGTAAGTACTCGGAATACGGAAAAATTTTTCATAACCAGATTTCCAGTTTTATTTTTTCAATTATTATTACTTTAAAATGGCAAACTTTCCGATTTTTGTCCCCAAACCGGGCGCTTCTACTACAAAAATGTATAATCCCGGTGCTACATCCAGATTATCTTTAGTCCGTAAATTCCAGGCAACGAATCCCTGTGTGGAACCCGTATGATGCAAGGTTTGCACCAGTTCACCGGTGACTGTGTAAATACGCACCACGGCATTGGGGGGGAGTCCCCGAAACTCCATTCGGCGTTCACCCCTTCCGGAAATAGCAAACCGTTCCGGTTCAAAACTGGCTGAACCCACATATGGATTTGGTACAACATAGGGTTCAAATTGGTCAAATTGTTGGTCCGCCAGTTTGTTATCCAGAAATTCTGCCGTGGTTGTAAAGGCAAATTCATCCCCTTCCCGGAAAGGATAATTCAGATAAACCCGATATTCATCACCTGCACCGGGTGGAATCAGGGGGCCGCGCTGGGATTGCCCCGTAGTATCCAGCCGCACTCTCCAGGTAATCTGGGGCTGAGTCCCTTTTTCCGGTATGTATGTGACGATATCAATATATTCGTCCACCATACTCAATGTACCATCCCCGTCCAGATCCCTGAAGCGAAAATCTAATTGCAGTGGTGTTGAATCGGTGAGTGCTTCAATTTTAAATTTAGCCGGAACGGCTGGCAGACCAATTGCGGGCAACGATGTATCCAGCGGTACATCAGAAAAAGCGATTCGCAAATCATTGGGGTATCCCGGTCTTTTTCTGCCTATCGGTAATTGGTGTTGATAAGCTATTGTTAATTTTGCATTCGTCGGACTTTCATCAGTAAAGCCAGTTTTTGTTTCGTCTACTGTAACCGTTTTGGGAGTCCAGATAATTGGCAATAATCCCTTTCCAACCGGACCAATCCCCTGGCCTTCCAGGTCTGTACCGTTCCGAAATACCAGTTCGTTTGCAGTGCTGTCATAAAATTCATATCTTGAAGCCCGAATACTGTCATTATAATCATTCTTAAACCGTACAATGAATAGATGATTATCCGGAACCAGAGCGGAATTAACGACTTCAATATTTACTGTTCCCTGGCCGTTCCCCTTTATTTGCGTAACCTCGGAGACCTGAGCGGGTACGTACCCCAGTGTTTTAGGTTCCGGCCGAATTGCTACCACATTCGTTGGTAAAATAGTTCCCCCACGGGGTGTTCTTGAAACTGTAATTGAATTTTCTGAGGGGAAAAACCCAAATTTTTCCGACCCATGGTCATAAGCGGTTACAGCGTAGTAATAGAGCTGACCATTGGTAACAGAACTATCGACAAAAACGTGCCGGATTCCTGTATCGTCACCAAGATAATACGCTACACCGTCAATGGTTTGCTTGGTAAACCCGCTGATCCCGTTTTTTAAATCAAATTGAGCTAAAGGTTTTCCATTGCCAAATGGCCCGGTACCATATCCGTTTGATATGATTTTGGGGTCCCTGAATTCAGGGTCTGTGGAGCGGTAAATGCGGTAGCCTTCAAAATCATTCTCTAAAGAAACCGGATCAAAAGCTTCTTCCGCCCGATCATCCCAGGAAATGCGAACCCAGCCATCACCGGCTTCAGCGGTAACTACCGGCAAGGGGGGAGGAACGGCAAACTGGTAATTGGCATTATAAATTAATTGAACCGTTTTCACTGTATTCTTCAGTTCATTTAAGGTTGGACCAAATGCCAGTGCCAGACTGAATCGTTCTCGTCTGCCAGCCTCCAGCTTAAATGTACCAGAGGCAAATAGAAATCCAATATTATAATTCAAAACCAGCGCCTGATCAAAGGAAGCATCGCTGGTAAAAAAATCATATAATCTCTGGGGCCAGTGCTTTCCGTCTTCAAAAAATACGATGTTGTCGGTTTCTTCGTTCGGATTCCCGGCACCGGCTTTTATGCGGTTCATTTTAAACCCTGTTAAACCAATCTGGTCAGATTCATTTAAATCGGTTTTATCGAAATTGGGTTCGCCTTTGGTAGGTTGTCCGTCGCCTTCGCCGGTATCCTCTGTCCCAAATACGCCATCTGCACCGGTGTCATGGAATTCTTCCACCCAATCCATGTCTTCGTCGCCTGTCCACCATTGTCCAACCTGGTAGGCGGGTCTTTCTTCCAGAGGGCCATATATATTTTCGAAATCCGTGATATTATAATGGCTTTCCACATAGGCACGGATGTTGTCCTTACCAACAATTAACTCTCCGGGGCCGCCATCGCGTTTTTCATCTGTAATGCCGTCCCGGTCGTTATCGATTCCGTCAAACTGATTCCCTGGCGTTTCAAGGTAGGCATATCCTAGGTATCCGGTGGGTTCGCAGTTGCTATTTAGCCCTACACCATGTCCCCCCTTATCCCAGGTGTATACCAGATTTAAATCGAAACTATCATCATAAAAGGCATTATCATCATCCGATTCAAACACCCCGTCGCAGGACAAGGCCGAACCCCCAACACCGGAATCCATGTAAATACCAAAAATAATATTGTCGTTGTAAGAGGTGGTTCCTTCATTAACGATATCATAGTGCCAAAAAATTACATTTCCCGCTTGAGGATTTGCCCATTGAAAACCGCGCACTTCTACCCGTAATGCCAATCCGTGCCGGGTGGAATCCCTGGCATCCGGATAAAACTTCCATGCGTCATAAAAATCATCATCCATTACAAAATAACTTTCCTGGTCTGCGTTGGGTCTTTTCCCAAAATATCCGTTCCAGCTTCCCGGCCATCCGGGGTCATCCGGATCATCTATTTTATCCGGCCAGTAGTCAGGCCAGGTGCGGGGGTCGTTGCTGATTGCCGGTGAGCGACCAACATTTATTGCCGGGTCTGCCTGGAAAAAGCCAGGGCGTGGCTCAAAACGCATAATTCTGTTCTGGTATGGAGAAAGTCCCTGCCGCTCGCGGTAACCGGTTTCCATAATATAAAAAGTTTTACCATCCAGGTCTTTTAATTTGGCCAGAATGAAGGGTGTAGTACCATCACCATAATTCACGCCGCTTCCTTTGGGGACTTCAAAGGAATGAAACACGCTTAAATCCACGTTTCCCGGATCCGGAGGATAATCGCCAACCATTCCAAAGTTGTAAAAAACGGTTCGAATATTATTGGCATCATGAAAACCGGCTCTTTCGGCATCCACACGTCCCCGTTGGTCAGGTGGAACTACCGGTTGATACGTCTGAGTATTACCGTTCAGATAAATTAAAATTAAAATGGACAGGGCAAGGGGTATTCTTTTTAAACACATATAGATACTCCATTTAATGCACTTTTGAGGAAATAGTAATGCCAACTTCTACCCGTCGCGGCGGAAAATACCGATGAGGGTCTGCCAGGGTAACTCTCTGTC
>WGBF01000091.1 GCA_015494485.1 bacterium
AACTTACTGGGGCTGATTTCCTTTTTTACCGTGGGGGAAGATGAGTGCCGCGCCTGGACTATTCGTAAAGGCACCAATGCCCAAAAGGCAGCCGGTGCCATTCATTCGGATCTGGAGCGGGGATTTATTCGCGCGGAGGTGGTGCATTTCGATGATTTTATGAAATACAAAAGTTTGTCTGCCTGTCGGGAACACGGTGTTCTGCGCCTGGAAGGCAAAGATTACATCGTTCAGGATGGTGACATTATTACCGTTCGCTTTAATGTGTAGTTACAGGCACTTTTCGTAGGTACTCCGATGCGCCGGGTCCATGCGCATTAATCGCCGCAAGTTGTAATCATTTTCATCCATGGAAAACAGGGTGCAAAATTCCTGGGCATGGGCATCCAGAAAACGCTTCAAATGCGGGCTGTTGGGACGCTTTTCGTACACCGCTTCCAGTAAATCCATTACTTTTTTGGAAAGCTCCCGGGCTTTCTCCCGATTTTTTCTGGCTTCCACAAAAAACAGGCCTTCGTAATAATAAAATTTTGCTTCCCGTAACGGAATATGGTCTGCGTCCGTAATGCTTTTTACCTGTTCCAGGCGGGCCGTCCAGCCAACCGGATACAAGCTGGTAAGTCCTTGATTGGCCGTATTGAGAGCCATATCGTAATACGGCGTACCTCCCATGAGCAGGTAGCAATCCAGTTCCCCGGCAATAACCATCTGCAGGTAATAGTCCACCATACCGGTAAGGGGGTTAAATTCTGTTTGATGGGGAGAAAAAATTTCGCCCGGTTGATACCGAAACCGCCAGCTGCGGTCCCGAAAATTTTCGCCCGACGGGGAACTGATTAAAAATTGCCCGATGAAACTCTTTTCTCCGGAGGAAATGGACATTGATTCCACGATAATCTGGATGGTAATGGGAATTTCAATGTCTTCGTTAATAACAGGCCAGTCCAGGCTGCTAATGTAGGTTTCCAGTTGAGACGGAAGTCCCTGAAGCAATTCCTGTTCAGCGGAGGGAATAGTATTGGCAATTTGAATGGTAACCTTGGGGTAAACTTTTTGTGCGGGTAGGGTAGCAAGCCAACCAAAAAGCAGCATAAAGCTAACAAACTGAATAAGCCATTTCATTTCAAACGTCTCTCCGTATGTTATTCACAATTTCGAAAATATTAAACAAAAATCAGAAAGAATATTGACAAAAATTTATTTGTTCCCTATACTATCCCGCATAAATGGGAATATACACGATGAAAAAAGCAATTCTGGCAATTTTTATTTTAATTCCCGTTTTTTTAACATTTTGGTGCACCAGGCGTTCCGAATCCACCCCACCGGTAACGGTAGAAGCGGTGTCTGTGGATACCATTGCAATTTTTCCGTACGTTGCCTTTAATGTTCCTGCCCGTACATCAGAATTGTATGAATATATAAAAAATTTTCTGGATGAGGTAGAGGCGCAGCAAATTATTCCCACCGGACCGCTGTTTATTTTAGCCGGCGATTCCACCCAGGACCACTGGGCTCTTTGTTTCCCCATTGCCGAAGGCACCATTGTCAAAGAACCATTAACCGTTCAGAAATGGACATTTGCAGAGGTTGTGAAACTCAAAACAATCGGTTCCTTAAAACACATTGGCCTTCTGGAACAGAAAGCAAAAACCAAGGTGGATTCGTTACTCAACGATTCCCTGTACCTGGGGAGTCCGGTGGCAATTCGGATGATTCGGTACAGCGCCACCGATTTTAATCCCTACCGCTTCCAGTCCGAAGTATGGATACCAATTTCCCACAATTGAAATAAGTACTATTCTACTTTCAATGCCAGCAGGGTCACATCATCATCAAACACATCGGTGCCGGAAAAGCGGAGCAGGTGATCCTGCAGACGGGCAATCAATTCCGGTACCGGTTCGTTTCGGTGGGTTTTAACGAATTGATACAGATTTTCTTCACCAAATTCTTCACCTGTTGAATCTGCGAGTTCCGTAATGCCATCCGTGTAGCAAAATAACAAACTCCCCGGCTGAAGGGTGATGGTTTCGGATCGGTACGTTGCCCCCGGAAAGGCACCTACCAGCAATCCACCGGTTACCAATTCCCGGATGGTTCCGTCCGCTTCTACCAGAATAGGATAATTATGCCCGGCATTCACATAGGTAAATGCTCTATCTGGTAAGGACAGGATTCCCACAAATAACGTTACGAATTTGTCAGAGGGTGTGTTGGCATAAAACAGGGTATTTAATTTTTCCAGAATGTGGGGGAGGGGGATATCTTCCCGGATGAGCAGGTGAAGCGCAGCCTGCAGATTGGCCATTAACATGGCCGCCGGCACCCCTTTTCCGGTGACATCGCCAATAGCAACCGCCAGCTTCTGGTTTTCCAGTGGAATGACGTCGTAGTAATCGCCTCCCACTGTGCGGGATGGCAGATTAATACCTGCTATTTGGTACCCGGGAATTGCCGGCATTGTGGCCGGCAGAAGATTCATTTGGATCTCCCGCGCCAGCGATACTTCCCGCTCCAGGCGTTCCTTTTCCAGACTTTCCTGAAACAGGCGGGCATTGTGCAAGGCAATAATGGCCTGATTGGCCAGCGTCTGGAAAAAATACAAATCCGTTCCCTGGTAATGGGATTTGTTTTCCGGTAAACCGATGAAAATATAGGCACGGATTTCCTGCTGGTACCGTAACGGAATTGCAATGCGAAATCCACCTTGCAGTAACCGTTCTTCAAGCTCTGTCCGTGGGCGTAAAAATTCAACCGTGGGTCATGCCTGGGTAATTTGGGCAGGAAGTGTGTTTATCGGAGCAGCGGAGGAAAGCTCTCTCCGCAGTACAAAGGAGTCTCCGTGCGCTTCATACACGGTATATTGTTGAATATTCAAGTGATGCTTCAACGCATCAACTAACCGGCGGA
>WGBF01000092.1 GCA_015494485.1 bacterium
ATGACAAACCGACCGGCAAACGGGCTGTGATACAGAATTCCCGCTGCCTGGAATACCGATTCGGGAATACCAATATCCCCCAGATACACATTTCCGCAGTGTTCCGGGAGCAGGCCGGTTTTGGGCAGGGCCAGGGTAAGGGTGGCATCGGCCCGGAGATAAGTACCGGGCGTTTCCCCGGTGGTGGCATCTACTCCCGTAGGGACGTCCAGGGCCAGCTTAAAGCCTTTGCTGTTGCGTGCCCATTCAATGGCGGGTATGAATATCTCCCCGGGAGCGCCGCGCAACCCATAGCCCACCATGGCATCGATGATTAAATTGGCGCGGGCATGGCGTAAGTCATCCGTGGTGAACACCGTGCCACCACTGTTCTGAAAAATTTGCAGTTGCGTTTCTGTCGCTTCAGATTTGGGCGGTCCGCTTATCCACACCCGAACGGGAATGCCCCGATTCAGCAGATGGCGAGCGGCGCAAATACCTCCGCCGCCATTATTACCGGTACCGGCCAGCACCACGATTTTGGTTTTCAGGGCACGGGGACCCATCATGTGTAAGGCCAGCTCCGCCAGATTCCGACCGGCATTTTCCATCATCTGCAGCAGGGTTAACCCGGCGGACTCCATGGCCAGGCGGTCAATTTCCCGCATTTGTTCGGTGGTAATAGCGGGAACGGTGAGATTATCGTCTGTTAAAAATTGTGTTACCATCCACCAAGATTACGGATTCTTCGATTAAAAATCAAAACGAATTTTGTGATGTTTTCCGAAAAGCATTTTAGGCAATGGACGGGGTTGTCTGAGATACGGCAACGGTTAATTCTGCTCAGTGAGAGGGTTATTCGTAGAAAAGGTAAATGCGGGACGGTAAAAAGTTGGTGTACAGTAAAATGAAACAACTCAGCAAGCCGGTTTACGGCAGAAAATGATTCCGTAAGCGGGACGGGGGCAGGGGACAGGAATCGGTACGTCCAAACCAGTACCGCCGGAGGGCAATCTGGCGGTAGCCCCATTCCCGCAGCGAAAATGGAAGGCACCTTAAAAGAATTCCCAGCCATTTCAAATGGCGAATGTGGTTGCAAATTTCGATGACGGCCCGGGAGCGGGTAAAATAGGCATTCCCGTAAATAAAAATAAGAGTGTGGTGTTGTTCTCCTTCAATGTTGAACCGACGTAACAGGCGGGAAGCCGTTTCCCCGGAGTTGGGGGCAAAATAAAACCGGTTTGCTTTATCCAGCGCGGCAATTAGGCGAACGGTTCGATTGCAAAAACCGCACGCGCCATCATAAATAATCAGGGGTGCATCGGGTATTGTGGTGCTGTTCATGGTATGCTTTACCCTGAAGCGGTGGGTTTGTTCCCGCAGATCGCGATTAATCTTCCAGCACCGGACGGAATTTGTAGCCGTAGTAAATTAGGCCGCGTTCGCCCTGTTCGCTGATTTTCCGAAAAACCATTTCCACCGGCATGCCAATGGAAACCGAATCAACATCAATGTCCGTGATTTGGGCGGTAATCATGGGCCCTTCCTCCAGTTTGACCAGTGCAACCACATACGGCACGTACGGTTCAAACCGGGGCGTGGCTTGGTAAATGACGGTAAAACTGTAAATGGTGCCGTTTCCGTTAAACCGGTAGGGTTGAAGGGGATGGGCTTTACAAGCCGGGCAGACGTCCCGTGGCGGGAAATATTTCTCCCCACATTGAGGGCACACGCTGCCTTCCAGTTTATAGCGTTGATTCTTGAGTCGCCAGGTAATGGGTATCCGCATGAACCGACTCCCTTATTTTTCGGTGCTTAGAATAGTGGTCACAATCGTGGCGCCACTGCCACCAATGTTCTGGCACATGCCATAAGTGGGCGCGTCCAGCTGGAGCTTTTCCGGGGCCTGACCACGGAGTTGCAGAGCGGCTTCCACAATTTGATAAACCCCGGTGGCGCCAACGGGATGCCCCCGGGCTTTCAGGCCACCCATAGTGGCAATGGGCAAACGGCCTTCCAGGGAAAAATCGCCCTTATTGGCTGCAGCCACCGCTTTGCC
>WGBF01000093.1 GCA_015494485.1 bacterium
GTGCCATTGAGTACGCGGTTAAAAAAGATGAACGTTTCATGAACTATGCCCGGGAAGCCTTTCGGCATGCGGGCACAATTTTTCTTATCGGGAAAGAAATGGAGCAACGTTTGCTGGCACTATTCCCGGACATGCCGGACCTGCCGCAAAAAATGGTGTTTTTGAATCTGGGGGTCAATACGGAGCAGTTTCAGCTGATTCCCCGCAACGAACGGCGAACGGCTATCCGTACCATGCTGGAACGGGTCAACACCATTACCGGCGGTAAAACCCCGGCCATGAGCCGGCAATTACGGGAAAGCAGTTCCCGCATTCGCTCCCTGGCAGATGCCCTGCAGGTCATTGATTCGGCATCCCAATACACTGCCAAACTTCCCGATGAAGGGCTGGCCACCAGACTGGATGCGGTAAACTGGGAGGAGGAGGCGATACTTTTGTTTGTGGGTCGCCTGATTGTCAGCAAAGGCCTGCATTCCATCATCGCTGCCCTGCCGGAAATTTTTGCCCGGTACCCCCACGCGCGCTTGCTTGTGGTGGGCCACGGTCCGTTTCGGGAAGCCATGGAATTACTGGTGCACGCGCTGGCAACCGGTAATCGCTCCCTGGCGGAATCCATTGTCCAGTGGGGAAGCGGGCTGGAGGGGAATCCGCCGCAACCCCTGGCAACCGTCACCCACTACTGGAACCACCTGAAATCCACCGACCAATGGGAAACGTACTGGCAGCATGCCCGGGAATTTGTTCAGGATGAACGCGTTATTTTTACCGGTTACCTTACCCACAACGAATTGCGCTACCTGTTCCCCTGTGCAGATGTGGCCATTTTCCCCTCAGTGGTGGCGGAAGCGGGTCCACTGGTATTTCTGGAAGCCCTGGCCAGCGGGTGTTTCCCCATGGGCACCTATTTTGCCGGTATGGCGGCCAGTATTGATTCCGTAGCTGCCGTTCTGCCGGACGAGGTAGCCAACCTGATGAAAATTCGCAAGGAGGAAGCATTTACCTGCCGGGATATTGCTGAAAAAGCCCCCATCGCCCTGGAGACCGGGCCCCAATACCGGGAGGTACTCCGCAACGTTGCCGTAAAGCGCTATGACTGGAAACAAATTGCCCGGCGGTTCTACGACCAACTGCTGAGCATGGAGCATACCCAATAGGGTAACACCAAACCCAATCGCCACCTGCGAAAATCACAGGCTGTGGTTTTCCTCCGCGCGAATTGGAATGTCCCACCACATTACAAAATCCGTTCATATTCCGGCATCCCGGGAAAACCGTTTTTTCAGTTCGTAAATGGGACCGCTTTCCATTTCGGGTACACTGCAATCCGTGAGTGGTCCCAAACAACAAAATGTGTGGGGAAGGAAAAATAAAAAAGGGAATGTTGCTGGTTGCTCACCTCCCTGTCAGCAACTCACGTCCCTGTGAAAATTAGCAACATTCCCCGGGCTTTTCTACTCTGCCGATTTGATACTGATAATATCGACCAGGTCTTTTATTTTGTAAGGCTTTCTCAAAATTTGTTTCACCCCCAGCCGCCGCAACAACTCCAGGCGTTCCGGATCGGCGTAACCGGTGGAAAAAATGATTCGGGCATCCGGATAATCCTGCCAGATGCGTTTCGCTGCTTCAATGCCATCCATATTGGGCATTTGAATATCCATGAGGATTAAATCAAACATCTTTGGATTCCGACGGAAAATTTCCACCGCTTCCTGCCCATCGCGGGCAATGGTAACCTCAAAGTTCAGATTTTCCAGCATCCGGCTAACGGTCTGCTGCAACATTTCTTCATCATCCACCAGCAGCACGTGGCCCCCAACAATTTTCTTTACCGGCCGGGATGCCCCTGTTTCGTTTTCCTCTTCTTTAAACACGGCAGGGAAATAAATGCTAAACACCGTACCCTGCCCCAATTCAGAACGAACATCGATGTAACCGCCATGGCTTTTAATGATGCCGTAAACGGTACTCAAGCCCAATCCTGTTCCCTTGCTTTCTGCTTTGGAGGAAAAAAACGGGTCAAAAATTTTATCCAGAATTTCCGCCGGAATCCCTTCGCCGGTGTCTTCCACATCCAGGCGAACATACCGTCCCGCTTCCAGGCGGGAGGAAAACAACATGGTGGCTTCCTTGACTTCCACATTTTCGGTCCGATACACAATCGTTCCGCCGTTTTCCATGGCGTCTATGGAATTCATGGTCATGTTCATCAATACCTGCTCAATCTGAGTGCGGTCGGCTTCGATGTTCCACAAATCCGGCATCAGTTGTTTTTCAATCACAATTCGGCGGTTTACCAGGCGGTCCAGCATGGAACAGAAGTCCTCTACCAGGCGATTCAGGTTCAGCACTTCTTTCTGGCTTTTTTTGGAACCCCGCGCAAAGGAAAGAATCTGGGCCGTTAACTGCGAGGCCTGTTCCGTCGCCCGTTCGATGGTCTCCACATACTGGAGTAACTCCTCCCGATCCTCCAGCAACAGGTGAAGCATCTGCGCATTGGGCAGGATAATAGCCAGTAAGTTATTAAAATCGTGGGCAATACCGCCGGCTAAAATCCCCATGCTTTCCAGGCGCTTGGTGCGGTTAATTTTCTTCAACAATTCCTGTTCCAGGGTAATATCATTAAAAATAAAAATCATTCCGCTAACGGTGCGCGAATCTTCGTACAGGGGCTGGGTATTAATTTCCACAATCCGGCGGGTGCCATCTTCTAAATTAATGGTATGTTGAAAGCTGGTTTTTTGATGTTTTTTAAAAATGGTTTGTAGCTGTTTGCGAATGGTTTTTTCCTTAAAAATTCCCACCCGGTTTAAGGGTTTGCCTACCACGCGTTGCTCTTCCGGAACGCCAAATATCTTCATGAATTCGGCGTTAATCCAGCGAATGGTGCCGGTTACATCACACACCATCAAGCCGATGGGAATTTGATGAAATATTTGCACCACTTCTTCTTTAATGCGGTTCAATTCACGGGTTCGTTCTTCCACCCGTTTTTCCAGCTCCTCTGAATATTCGTGGAGCTTTTTGTTGAGCATTTCCTTCTGGCGGTAGTAGTAATTCAGTTTCAGGGTCATTTCGTTAAATTTCCGTGCCAACTGGCCCAATTCCCCTTCATCCTTAATGGAAATCTGGTGGGTTAAATTACCACGGCTAATTTCTTCCGTACCGCGAATAATGTCTTCAATGGGGGAAATCAAATGCTGCGTCACCCGCTGGATAACCACGATGGTTAAAATGATTATTAACAAGCCTGCCGCCAGAGTGCTCCATCGGACACGGGAAGCCAGATGTTCAAAATAAGTAGTTTCCAGTCCCACAATGGCCCAACCCCACAGGGTTTGACTGATGACAATCGGTCGGGCAATTTCCAGAATGGAATTGTCTTCGTCATAGCGGGTAATGAACCGGTCTGTTTTACCCCGTTTTAAATATTTTAAGGGGAGTTCGGTGTTGGAAACCGTGTGAACGGAGTTGGGATTTCGGGCAATGGCAATAATTTTCCCATTCTGGTCGATGACCATGGCAAAAATGACATCCCGCTGGTGGGCAATAGCGGTGCAATACTGATGCAGCATGGTCTGGTCGTAATTAACCAGGGCGGACACCGACGTTTGGGTAAGGTAATCCACCAGCGTCTGGGCACGTAATTCAACCTGACTTTTGGTGGTTTGAATAAAAAAGGAACGGGCCAGAAAAATGAAAATAATTAAGGCGATCGTCAGTACCAGTCCCACAATTACGGTAATGCGGGCATGGAGAGGTAACGTTTTAAACCCTTTCAAAGAAGCGATTTTCAATCTATATGTCCTTTAGATTACGCTTTTGCCATCCTCCAGCACACTGAGGTGATTACACATAATCGTTTTTCGCACGGGTAAATTTAGCGAAAATGTTATTTACTATAGTGATAAATCACCTGCTGAATGGCGTTGCCACACACAGCATCGAACCCCGCTGTGGTACGGCTAAACATAATGCAATCCAGTGCGGGACGGTACAATCCACGGGAGGCATATCCTGCCCCTTCAAATGCCCCGATTTTTCCCCGATAGGGATGCCGCTGAAAAAAGTGCTGCATTTTCTTCCGGTAACGGCGTTGCACGTCCGCAATTTTTGCCGCCCCGGCGCCGCTTTCCCGCAGCTTTTGCATTGTCTTCTGGTATTCCTCCACCATCCGGTCATAGGTCGCTTTATCCCAGGGGGTAGGGATAGGGATACCGGGAGTTACAAATTGTTGCCATTTTACGCGGGGTGGATGTAACAGGGCCGTAATATTGGGTTCCCAGGGTTCCACGCCACGGGGATAAAACTCATTGTAAGCCACCGTGCTGGTGTAATATTCATCCCCCAGCCCGGCAAAACTGTGCCCAAATTCATGCACAAACACGTACGGTGTAAAGCGATTATTGGAGGCCGTACAGGCATACAGATTGTAAATTCCACCCCCGCCGTAGATGTCGGTGTTCACCAGAATAATCAGCGCATCCCATGGCACCGCCGAGGCCACATCCTGCACCGTCCGGGTATTTGTTATCATTAAGTACCGTTGTAACCCCAAGGTGTTAAAGGAGGTGCCCAGAGCGGTATTCCGGTATACCCCCTCCCGAGGATTATCCGTACCGGATTCCAGGGAAGACCGCAGCACCGCGGTCACGTTGAAGGCGGATTTCAGGTGTCGATACGGTTCAATGGAAAACAACGTATCCACCAGTGCTGCAGCACGCTGAAAAAATGCCTCTGCCTCTGCCGCGGTGTACCCGTCGCCTACAATCACCACGTCCACATGGTGGTGGGGATTGTCATGATCCAGTATTTTGCGAACCATCACCTCACCGGCGCGATTCTCCGTGTTCACCCATTCGGCACCGGGGTCAAACACCCAGGTGGCAATGGAACGGGTAAACCGATTCTGCTCATCCCGAACGAGCCATTCAATTTGAA
>WGBF01000094.1 GCA_015494485.1 bacterium
GGCCACGTTCATTATTTTTGAAGGGAAACCCGCGGCCATGGGTTCCGCCATGGATATTACCGAACGGAAATTGACAGAACTAAAATTGTACGAAGCTCAACAGCAACTCAAGCAAATCCTGGAAAACATCGAGGGCTTTCTGTGGCAGGCAACTCTTTTCCCGGATGATCAAACCGTTCAATTGTACTACACCCACATCACCGGAAATTTCGAAAAAATTCTGGAACGGTCACCTTCCGAGTATCTTAACGATCACTCTTACAAATTCGTGCAAATGATTCATCCCGGTGACCGAGAAAATTATTTTGCGACAAACCAGCTCATCCGGAAAAACCAGACCGTTGTCCGGGAATATCGCCTTCAAAAGCAAAACGGGTCCTATTGCTGGATTTACGAAGTGATTACCCCTCAAATAAATGAAGAGGGGCAGGTGGTGCAATGCTCCGGCATCTGTATCGACATCACCCAGCGGCGGGAAATTGAAACCCAGCTCAAGAATTCCGAAAAGAGTTACAGAGACCTCTTTGACTCCATTCCGGAAGCCATTTACGTTCAGGATGTAGACGGTACGTTTCTGGATGTGAACGATGGCGCCGTAAAAATGTATGGCTATCCCAAATCCTACTTTATCGGAAAAACGCCAGCGGCCCTGGCCTATACCCCCAAGGTGGACCTGGGACAAACCATGGAGGCGTTTAAAAAAGCGCTGGCAGGAACACCGCAGATTTTCGAATGGTGGGGCGTGCGCAGCGATGGTACCCCTTTCCCCAAAGAAGTACTGTTAACCCGGAGTCAATATTTCGGGAAAGAAGTGGTAATAGCTATTGCCCGGGATATTACGGAGCGGAAACGCGCGGAAGCCCTGTTGCAAAAAGAGAAAGAGCAATTGGCTGTTACCCTTCGCTCCATTGGCGACAGCGTTATCAGTATCGATACGGAGGGCAAGATTACCCTGACCAATCATGCTGCGGAAAAGTTGCTCAATACAAACGCAAGCAGTTTATTAGGTAAAAAAATCAGTGAGGTATTTCCGCTCAACTCGGAACACGGGGATGAAACGGAAGCAGTTTATCGTCAAATTTTGCAAAGTCGCGACACCATCGAATTTAAAAGCATTTTTCAATTTCGGAGCGCAAATCAAACCCGTTACCTGCGGATGAGCAGTTCCCCCATTCAATTAACCGAACACGAAATTATTGGCTACGTACTGGTGTTCCGGGATATTACGGAACGCCGGCGTTTTGAGGAAGAAATGCTCAAGTCGCAGAAATTAGAATCCCTGAGTGTGCTGGCCGGGGGTATTGCTCACGATTTTAACAATATCCTGACAGCCATTCTGGGCAATATTTCGCTGGCAAAATTGTACGCCGAAGATCACCCGGATATTAAAGAGCGGCTTATTGTCGCGGAAAAAGCGACCATCCGTGCTCAGGACCTTACCCAGCAGCTACTCACTTTTGCCAAAGGTGGCACCCCGGTTAAGAAGAGCACCTCGATTGTGGATATTATTCGGGATAGCAGCGAGTTTGGTTTACGGGGATCCAATGTGAAAGTAAAATTTGATTTTGCGGAGGATTTACCTCTGGTAAATGTGGATTCTGGCCAAATTAGTCAGGTAATCCAGAATCTGGTAATCAACGCGGATCAGGCCATGCCCAATGGCGGTACAATTACCATTCGCGCTCACCCGGTGGAAATTTCCGCTAACGCGCCTCTTCCATTACCCCCCGGAAAATACGTAAAAATTGAAGTAGAGGATGAAGGCACCGGTATTCCCAAAGAACATTTGCCGAAAATCTTTGATCCCTTCTTTACAACAAAACAAAAAGGTTCCGGATTAGGTCTGGCATCCGCTTTCTCCATTATTAAAAAGCATGAAGGGCACATTGAGGTCCAATCCGAATTGGGGAAAGGCACCACTTTTACGATTTACCTGCCCACAACAGATGAAAAACAGATGGTGTCTACCCAAAAAACCAACGGTTTATTTTGCGGAAGTGGCAGAGTATTAATTATGGATGACGAAAAAGAGGTGCGGGAATTACTCCACAATATATTAAACCACCTGGGTTACGACAGCGACGAAGCCGTTGATGGGGCTGAAGCGGTTGAAAAATATAAAGCCGCAATGGACGCTGGCAACCCCTATGATCTCGTAATTATGGACTTAACTATTCCCGGGGGTATTGGCGGGGCCGATGCCATTCAAATGCTTAAGAAAATTGACCCCAATGCCTGCGCCATCGTTTCCAGCGGGTATTCCAATGATCCCATTATGGCAAACTACAGTGAATACGGTTTTGTCGCGTGCATGCAGAAACCCTACAATATTGAAGTTGTCAGTGAAGTGTTAAAATCGGTTTCCCAGATGAAACCGGAACAGTCCAATTAATGGATTTTCCCCACGGTTAAATCGCAGCTTCCCCCTTCAAATAAGCGAACGTTTATCCCCTCCATTTGCCAGGATATCCTGTATGAATTGCATTTATCAGCAGGACATGTTGAGAAGGTGTTTTACGTTCCGCGCATTACCTCTTCAATGGTGTCCACTGTTTTGGCAATCGGTTCACCCAGTACCCGTGCACCATCCGGTGTGACCAGCACATTATCCTCAATGCGGATGCCCCCGAAATCCCGAAACGCCTCCAGGCGATTGTAATCAATAAAATCCGTGTGCTTTCCTTCTGCCCGCCACTGGTCAATTAAGGCTGGAATAAAATAAATACCCGGCTCTACTGTCACCACATGCCCGGGTTCCAGTCGTTTGGCCATTCGCAAATAGGCCAATCCAAATTGATCGCTGCGGCGGACCTCTTCATCGTATCCAACGCGGTCTTCGCCCAATCCTTCCATATCGTGAACATCCAGGCCGATCATATGTCCCAGGCCATGGGGAAAAAACAGGGCATGGGCACC
>WGBF01000095.1 GCA_015494485.1 bacterium
GTAAAGCGGAATGCCCTTCCTCCGTGGATATGGCCAAAATTAAAACCGAATACCTGGCGCAGTATTACCGTCATCATCGCATTCCGCTGCGCAGCCGGCTGTTTGCGGCCATGCCGGACCTGGTGCGCCAATTCAGTAAATTTATTCCCCGCAATGTAATCAATAGCGTGATGTCCTGGCCGTTGGCGCGCTGGTTTCAAACGCAACTGGGTATTGCCCCGCAACGGCAACTTCCGCGATTGGCACCCCGTCCGTTCGATGCCATTTATCCCCGTGTGTCGGAGCGTCTGGCAAGTACGGAAAGCACAGGACGTAAAAAAGTGGGGGTGTTTGTAGATTGTTTTACCAATCAATACCATCCGCAGGTGGCTGAAGCGGCGTTTGGGGTACTGAAGGCATTGGGCTTTGAGCCCTTTCGGGTCAATTCCGGCTGTTGTGGGCGAACCTACATTTCCAAAGGGCTGGTGCACAAGGCGCAGGAAAAAGCCAGTGCTATGATTGCGGAATTACTACCGGTGGCGGAAGCCGGGATTCCCATTGTGGGGCTGGAACCCGGGTGTCTTTCCGCATTAAAAGATGATTACGTATTTCTGGCAAAAGAGCGGAACGCTGCCCGCACCATTTCTCAACACAGTTATTTTTTTGAAGAATTCCTGGTAGCGTTTACGACGCAGGCGGATTTCAGGCCCTTTCGGCCGGAAAAACCGGTTTCTGTTTTACTGCATGCGCATTGCCACCAGAAATCCCTGTTGGGGAGCGAAAGGGTGATTGCTGCCCTGCGTCTGCCGGGAAATGTAACCGTGGAGGAGGTGGACTCCGGCTGTTGCGGCATGGCGGGTTCCTTTGGGTATGAAGCGGAACACTACGAACTTTCCATTAAAATGGGAGAGCGACGCTTGTTTCCGGCAGTGCGGGAAAAAGCGCCTGAAACAGTGGTGGTGGCGCCAGGTTTTAGCTGTCGTTCCCAGATTCAGCACGGTACAGAGGCGCAGCCCATTCACCCGGCAGTTTTCCTGTGGAACCTGATGCAGGCGAAAATTACGTCGTGATCCGCTACCGGAGCCATACAGGCATTCCCTCAAAGTACCCGGAATCTGTTAAAACCGAAACCGCAGTCCAGGCCCGTGCTGTGTTTGTTTCCACCAAAGTGGAGATGCCAGGAGACTTTGTTCAAACAAAACCTAAAATCTACCCTTTAGCTTGCAAAAAAGCAGGTGTAGCCGCTAACTTCTTTCTCTTTTAGCAAAAGGAGATGAACATGAGTCGTTGGTTTATCATATTCGGTGCCCTGAATGGCTTTTTGTCCGTGGCATTAGGTGCTTTTGCTGCCCACGGATTAAAAGCACGCGTCACCCCGGAACTGCTGGAAACCTTCCAGACCGGTGCCCGCTATGAAATGTACCATGGCCTGGCGTTAATTCTGGTGGGGGTGTTGCTACGGCTGTTTCCGGAGCAGGGGCTGCTGAACGGAGCCGGATGGGCATTCCTGACGGGTATTATTATTTTCTGTGGTAGTCTGTATCTGATTGTGTTTACCGGCGTGCGGAGCTTTGGGGCGCTGGCGCCGGTTGGGGGACTTTCCTTTATGGCCGGCTGGTTGTTGCTGCTCATTGCGTTTATTCGATTGCGGGGTTAAGTGAGATGGTTCAATTATTCAGTCATATATTTACCTATTACCTGATTCCACTCACGTTTTTGTGGTTTCTGGGCTGGGGTAAATTTAAATCCCGCCTGGATTGGAGCATTACCGCCATCATGGTCTCCGAATACATGCTTTACATTTTGCTGAGCGGCCGGTGGGATTGGGTCTACTATCCAATCCGATTATGGTGGACGGCAGCATGGGTGGCGGTATTGCTGTACAGTTTCTGGAAGGTGCGCTCTTTGCCGGGCCGGAAACCATTGTCCCCGCCGCGCAAGTTTTTGTACGGCGTTCAACTCTTCATTTCCATTTTTCTCACCCTGTTTGTGGTGCTGTCCGTTAAAGGCCAGTTTTATTCCGGCCCCACGCTCCGATTGTCCTTTCCCCTTCACCACGGACGATATTATGTGGCCCAGGGTGGCAATAGTGCCATTTTAAATTATCACCACCTGGCGGACCCCCCCCGCTTTGCCCTGGATTTTACCCGCCTGGGGCTACCGCAACGGCGGGCGGAAACGCTGGTACCGGCGCGTTTGGAGCAATTTTTCATTTACGGGGATTCCGTGTTTGCTCCCTGTGATGGGGTGGTGTTTCGGGTGGAAACCCGGGCACAGGATATGCCGCTGGGAGCTATCGATACCACCTATTTTGTCGGAAATTACATTGGCATCCGGCACCCCGAAGGATACCATGTGTTTTTAGCCCATCTGAAATCCGGTAGCATTGCTGTCTCCGAAGGGGATACTGTTCAGGCAGGGCAATATCTGGCTCGTGTGGGACATACCGGGGTGGTGGATGAGCCCATGCTCCATCTCCATGTGGAGCAAAGCGATTCACTGGCAATTTTAACCGGCAAAGGCATTGCCGTAGTATTTGAAGAGGGCCGGTTTTTACGACGTAACGATGTGGTGGAGCGCTATGTTGCAACGCGTTGACGAACGATTTTTCCGCCGTGTGTTTACCCTGGAAGAGGCCAATCGTACACTGCCATTGGTGAAACGCATTGTGGCAGATATTTTGAGAGTCGGGCGGCTTGTCAAAGCATTTGATGAAGAATACGGCGAAATGGCCCGGGTAATGCCTGTGGTTAAACCGTACATTGAAGAGTTGAGAAGCTACGCCGAGGAACTGGAGGCAATCGGATGCTTCTTTCAGGACTGGAATTTTGAAATGGGCCTGGTGGATTTCCCGGCCAAATTTGAAGGGCGGATTGTGTTTTTGTGTTGGCGAAGCGATGAACCCACCATCCAGTATTATCATGAAATAGATGCCGGATATGCCGGTCGCAAACCCATACCGGAGCGGTTTTCCGATTCATGAAATTGTTTTTCCAGAAATACGGCAGCGGGCCCCCGATTATTATTTTGCACGGGTTGTTTGGTTCCGGGGATAACTGGCGGAGCATTGGACGCAGCCTGGCGGACCAGTTTTCCGTTTATCTGGTTGATTTGCGCAATCATGGCCGGTCTCCCTGGCATCCGGATCATACGTATCCGGCAATGGCGGGGGATGTGTTGGAACTGCTGGACCGGCAGGGGATTGAACGTGCGCATATCGTGGGGCATTCTATGGGCGGAAAGACAGCAATGTACCTGGCACTGCGCCACCCCCACCGGGTAGAGAAATTAATTGTGGTGGACATTGCGCCCAAAAAATACGATGCGATTTTTGGGGATATCATCAAGTGGCTGAGGTCGCTTCCCCTGTACAAACTCAAGTCCAGAACGGATGCCTTAGCGTATTTATTACAATTTTTGCCCCAAAAAGGCATTGTCCAATTTTTATTGAAAAATCTGGTGCGGGATGGCGAAAATTGGCGGTGGCGGGTGAATTTAGACGCAATTGAAGCCCATCTGGGCGAATTGAATGGCTGGCCCGATGTGGGCAATGCCCGTTTTGAAGGTCCCACCCTGTTTGTGCGGGGCAAACAGTCCGATTATATTCAGCCCGAAGACTATCCCCGTATTCGGCACTATTTCCCCAAAGCCCGTTTTGTGACCATTGCCAATGCCGGTCACTGGGTGCACGCCGACCAACCGGACGTATTTGTTCGCACCGTCCGTTTTTTCTTGAATAAGTGATTTTTGTACCCCATCTTACAAAATCCAACCGTATTTTAGGGTAAATTGAAATTCGGTAAGTAAAAACCGTACGTAGAAAGGAATTATGTCATGAATGCCGGTGAATTAAAATTGTGGTATCTAAAAAACATCAAACTTTTTAAGGACCTTTCCGAAGCGGAGCTGGCCAAATTTAATGAGAAGATGTACATGAAAGATTACGGCAAAAAGGAGTACATCTATTTGGCACCGGATAATTTGAACACGGTCTATCTGGTAAAGCATGGGAATATCGAACTGGGGTACATTGATGAAAGTGGCCGGGAACTGGCTATCGACATACTGGGCCCTGGCGAGTTGTTTGGGGCGGTGCCGGGCCAGGGATACGGTGGCGGGTATGCCCGGGCGGTGGATAAGGCCATTATTTGTATTCTGGACCGGAGTGAATTTGAACAGTTTCTGGAAGCCCATCCGGAATTTTCATTAAAAATATTGAAGCTGTTGGGACTGAAAATCAATGTGCTGGAAAATAAAATTCAGAATCTGGTGTTCAAGGATGTGAAAACCCGTATTTGTGAATTGCTGTATTCGCTATATGAAAAGAGCGGGGATCCCCGCAGCGGGTTTATTAAAATAACCCTGACTCATCAGGATATTGCCAATCTGGTGGGCAGTACGCGGGAAACGGCTTCCCTGTATCTTTCGGAATTAAAGAAAGATGGCGTGATTGATTACGTCCGTAAAAAGGTGAAAGTTATTGCTCCCCAACAACTTCAGCGTATGGCGCGCATGGTGTAGCTATTCGGTATAAGGACCCATTCGCTTTTTTGCCGAACCCTGGCAATAAGCTTTTCGTCAGGGCAAAAAGGATTATTCGGTAAGTCCGAATTCTTTTTCAATAGGGGTTAGCAGGTTAACGGTAAGTAAGGTAAGGAAGTATTTTAAATAAGAGGATATGGTGAATATTTCGGAGATTCCGGCATTAACCCTGGAACAAAAACAAAAATTCTGGAAGTTGGGACAGGAATTGTGGCAGATCACGGCTCTGGAACTGTACGAAAATATCGCGCGGAATGTAGCGCTTGTAATTCGCCGGCAATCGGAAGGCAATTCTCCCATTGGAGTCGTGGAATTACACTGGAGCGCCGAAAACCCCTTTCGGTTGCTTTTGGCAATATTGCGGCATCTGGTGAATTGCCATTTGACATCGCGTGTTCGTTGGTACGGACAGCCGCCACCCCAATGGAACAGTATTGCGCCACTATTGCCGAATTTCGCTGATGAACCATTCGATGCCCACGAAAATGCCTTCCATTTATATTTTATTAATGAAGTTACCCTTCTTGAGAATCTGGGAACACCCGCATCTTCCATTAACAAAGGGATGTTAACTGTACTGCCGGATTTTGCCATCTCATCCGGTGGCGCATCCGCTCCGGTGCATGCTTGCACGACCACGCTGGTTCTCGATTTTCCAACGGTGGAATTTCTGCGCTACAAACTGGAACAACCGTCAATTCGGGCGTTTTTAGGAAATACGGGAATTCCGGTATATCTGGTGGAACAATTGGGAGTCAATGCCGGTACCTTGTTTAGCACCCAAGCGATAATTCATCTGGATTTTCCGGACGCCGATTGGAATGGGCACCATTGTGCGGGGATTTTCCTGGAGTAGCAAAAATCGAAAAACAGCATTTGCCTGTTCCCCTTCATTCTGTTATATTTGAGGCGTTCAAAAGCCACCGTAGCTCAACTGGCAGAGCAGCTGATTCGTAATCAGCAGGTTGGCGGTTCGAGTCCGCCCGGTGGCTCAAATAATTTCTTATTCCTATAATTCCCTTCAATTTTCTAGCCTTATTTAAATCATAGATTGCCCGGACACCCATACTGCAGGTTGTCTTTTTGACATCTCGGGAACTATTGTTCGCTTCCGGGCAGTTTTATGGATTTTTTCCTCCAAAATTCCAAATAAGTCTTGACCATTAACACAGAGGAATTTAAATTCACCCGTCAAAAAACTGTCTCTTATAC
>WGBF01000096.1 GCA_015494485.1 bacterium
GCCTCTCACCGTCGGGGTCGTACTACATCGACAATTATTCCAATTTGCTCACGCCGTACCTGCTGACTGTTCATAAAACCAATGGTAAAAAATTGCGGGAACTGGCCCGTTGTGGTGTGGATCTGACCAAAGAATTTAACATTCGCCTGCCGGAAATCTTCACCTTTAAAGGTGAAACCACCGGACTTACTTACTACGCGAGCATGATTAAACCCCCGCACTTTAATCCCAAGAAAAAATATCCGGTACTCATTTACGTATACGGCGGCCCCCATGCCCAGGTAATTCGAAACGCTTTTGGTTACACCCGCTATCTGTGGCATTTAATGATGGCCCAGAAAGGCTTTATTGTATTCAGTATGGACAACCGGGGTTCCTGGGGCCGGGGACATGATTGGGAGAAGCAGGTGTACCGGCAACTGGGCAAACTGGAGCTGATGGACCAGCTGGAAGGTGTGGCGTATTTGAAAAAACAGCCGTACGTGGATGCCAACCGAATCGGCATCTGGGGTTGGAGCTATGGGGGGTACATGACGCTGCATGCCCTCACCCACGCCGATGTGTTTCGCACCGGGGTTTCCGTGGCACCGGTCACCGACTGGCGCGATTACGACACCATTTACACCGAACGCTACATGGGCCTGCCACAGGACAACGAAGAGGGTTACCGCAACAGCTCTCCGGTATTTTTTGCCGATAGCCTAAAGGGTATGCTGTACTTAATTCACGGCACCGGGGACGACAACGTGCACTTTCAAAACTCCGTGCAAATGGCGGATGCGTTAATCGACGCCGGGAAAATGTTTCATTTTATGATGTATCCGCAGCAAAAACACGGTATTGCTGCCCGGGCGGACCGCATTCATTTATTCAAATTGATTACCCACTTTCTGGAAGAACACTTGAAGGGAGAAGAAAAGGGCGAAACAGCGGAGCATCCCCACCATCAGAAAATGTAAGATTATTTTGTAAAGAGGGGACTCACTTTTGGTGACTCCCCTCTTTTGATTCTTTAATTGTTTTTTTATATTCCTACAAAAACGTTATAGGGAAAAAATTTATGTATACATCTGAAGCGGAAATCTATTTAGGTGATTGTAGAGAGGTATTAAAAACATTTCCGGAAAATTCAATAGATTTAATTGTAACTTCCCCGCCTTACGCGGATAGCAGAAAAAAAACATACGGCGGCATTCATCCCAACAAATATGTTGAATGGTTTTTACCAATTTCAGAAGAACTTTTACGAGTTCTTAAACCAACAGGTACATTTATTTTAAACATAAAAGAAAAAGTTGTAAACGGGGAGCGACATACCTATGTAATCGAATTGATCCTTGAAATGCGCAAGCAAGGATGGTTATGGACAGAGGAATTTATCTGGCACAAAAAAAACTCATATCCAGGAAAGTGGCCAAATCGCTTTCGAGATGCCTGGGAACGATTGCTGCAATTTAACAAGCAAAAAAAATTTAAAATGTACCAGGAACGGGTTATGGTACCGATTGGGGATTGGTCTAAAACACGATTACAGCGTCTGTCTGAAACGGATTTACGTAGGGATAATTCGAGGGTTGGAAGCGGTTTTGGTAAGCGCGTGGCGAATTGGTTAAATCGGGAATATGTATATCCCACTAATGTGCTTCATATGGCAACCCAATGCACAAATAAAAATCACAGTGCTGCTTTTCCCGATGCTCTTCCAGAATGGTTCATCAAACTCTTTACTGATCCTGGTGACTCTGTCTTAGATCCTTTCATGGGCTCCGGTACAACTGTGCTTGTTGCACGCCGTATGGGTCGCAAAGGAATTGGCATTGAAATAAAAGAAGAATATTATCGCATGGTAGAGAATGCCCTAAACCTCAAGCAACCGACTTTATTTGAAAATAAAGAGCTATATGGCACAAATAACTATTGAAGAAATTCAGTCCTACATACAAGAAAATATCCAATCTTTTCACCAAAGACGATTGGAAAGTTTAGAAAAATTAAAACTAAACAAAATATTAAAACGCAAAAATCCCTATTTATTTAAGGCAAAAAACATTCTAACTGCCCAGGATCTTGTTAAAAGTTTATTAGACGCTCACCTATCATCACAGGAAGAAACTATTTTTGGTGAGTTCTTAGAAGGACTGGCAATTTACATTTGCCAGAAAACCTATAATGGGAAAAAATCTGCGGCAGAGGGCATTGATCTCGAATTTGAAAAGGATGGTATTAAATACATCGTATCGATTAAATCCGGTCCAAACTGGGGAAACAGTAGTCAAATTCGGAAAATGGTTGAGAATTTTAGAAAGGCTAAACGCATCCTTCGATCCTCAGGTCGCAAAATGCACATTGTTGCTATAAATGGATGTTGCTACGGGAAAGATAACAATCCCGACAAAGGGGATTATCAAAAGCTCTGCGGTCAACGATTCTGGGAATTTATTTCCGGCATGGAAAACCTTTATACTGAAATAATAGAACCGTTAGGTCACCAGGCAAAAGAACGAAATGAAGAATTCTTACTTGCTTATTCCAAACTAATAAACAAGTTTACTTTAGAATTCAGCAAACAATTTTGCTCTTCTGGAGAAATTGATTGGGAAGCCTTGGTACGCTTTAATTCATCAAAATGATTTTAATTTTGTTCTGCTGCCTGGCACTCCGGACACAACCCCACAAATTCTACCCGCTTTTCCAGGATTTTCCAGTTGGTGAGGTCGTCTTCCGCATCCATGGGCTGTGCCGAAATCCCCTCCAGCGATCCCTTTACCACCACATCCACAATTTTACCACAGCGGCTGCAAATCATGTGGTCATGGGGATCGTGATTAAAATCGTACCGAAACGACCCATCCAGCCCAACAATTTTTATCACCAGCCCTTTTTCCACCAATCGTGCCAGATTCTGATAGAGAGTTGCAATGCTCAGGGGCTGGCCACGCTCCCGAAGGGCTTCCAGCATTTCTTCCGGGGTAAAATGGCGGTTTTTCTCCGCCAGCAACTCCAGAATAATCTTTCGGGCACGGGTCGCTCGCAATCCGGAGTTCTCCAGCATCTCTAATATATTTTTATAGTCATTGGTTGCCATGCTCTCACCTTTCAATTACATATTTGCAAATATATGAAGAAAATTGGCAAATTTCCACTGAAGCCCTCCGGAAAAACAAAACCCCAACCGCCCCGATGCCGGGCAATTGGGGTTCAACTGAAAAAATGAAACATTAAACGCCAAGAATTTTTTCGGTTTCTTCCTTGTGATGGGTTTCTTCACTAATCATTTCATGCAGTTCATTGGCCAAACCGTAGTCCCCAAATTCTTCTGCTTGCTTCATCCGCTTCACATACCGCTGGATGGTCTCCGTTTCCGCTTTCAGCACATTCTGCAACATTTCTTTGGCATTGGCTGCCGGAGGCACCGGTGCCGGCTGGGTTACCGGGGTACCACCCAGGGCAGTAATTTTGTTGGCCAGCATTTTGGCATGGTTCAACTCGTCTGCAATTTCTTTTTCGAAAAAGTTTTGCAGTTGCTCCCGTTCCATCCCTTTGACGCTTGCGGCGTACGTGAGATACATGATAATTGCCTGATACTCATTGGCTAAATCTTCATTTAACCCCTGAATCAATTCTTCTTTGGTAATCGCCATAACCTGTTCTCCTTTTGTTTTGGTTTTATGGTTCTTTATAACAAAATCATAATCATTATGAATTTAATTAAACAACATAGAATTTCCAAACCAAAAATTATTTTTTCCAAACAAAGGCGGATACACGACACATTGAGAGTGGTATTGTTTCTTTTTCCTGAAAGGGTGGATTTATTTATATTCATTCGGGTTAAAAAGCGATGGAATCGATGTCCGGGGAAATAAAAAACAACGGGTGGAAGCTGCTCTCCAGCTACCCCCACCCGTTGCTCTGGCGATGATTCTATTTAATTTTCTTTTTGGACATTCGCCGCCTGGAATTTACCATCCTTTCCGGGCCGCAATTCATACGTTACGCGCTGGCCCTCCCGAAGTGTCCGGTAACCTTCCTCTGCAATGGCCGAATAATGCACAAAAACATCATCGCCACCATCATCCGGTTCAATGAAACCCCATCCCTTGTTATCATTGAACCATTTTACACGCCCGCTCGGCATACAACCCTCCTGCGCAAAAACCAACCTCAACCTCTTCATCCGGAACACGCTGCGGATTTTATTTGGGCATTGGACGAAGAGGACATTCCGCAGGTTGCAAAAATATACGGAATGGCTTATTTTCTGTCAAGGCAAACAATCCAAAAAATTTACCACATTAAATTATTTTTAATCGTGAATGGATTACGCGTATCGTATCCAGCGGATAATTTCCGGAAAGTTCGGGCGTTTTCCGTACATTAAAATACCCACCCGGTAAATCCGCGCGCTAATCCACCCAAACAGCACAATTGCACCGATATTCAATGCAATGGCCCCCCATACCTCGTACCAGGGCGGCGAAATTAACAACACCCGTAAAAACATAATAAGCGGGGTAAAAAAGGGAATAAAGGACAATATTTGCCCCAAGGAAGACCCCGGATTGCCAATTACAGAAAAACCCACTAAAAACGGAATAATTACCAGCATGTTCACTGGCATGGAAAGGGGCTGCATATCTTCTTCGGAAGAGGCCATGGAGCCTACCGCCGCAAACAGACCGGCTATCTGAAAATACCCAATGAGGAAAAAGATAACAAAATAGGCAAAGGCGGAGGGTTGCACCTGAAGATATTTTACAAATTCCGGCTTACTTACTGACACCAGAACAAATCCCACAATGCCCATCAATCCCCAAAAGAGATACTGAATAAGCCCCACCAAACCAATGCCAATAATTTTACCCAGCATCAGTTGAAAGGCATTAATTGAAGAAAGCAGAATTTCCACAATGCGGGAGGTTTTTTCCTCCAGAACGCCCCGCATTACGGCATTGCCATAAAAAATACTGGTCATGTACAGCATCATGGTAAAAACAAATGCCATAGCCCACACCTGGCCCACGTTACTTTTTTGAACGGAGCCTTTTTGAACCTTTCGGGTTTCCAGCTTGACCGGCGTGGATAAACGTTCCACTAGTAGCGGATCTACCCCGGCCTGGCGCATTTTCTCTCTGTTCACCACATTACTGAGTCGTTCCTTCAGGTTGGAAATAAAATCAATATCGCTTGCACTCTTGCTGTAGTAGATTGCTTTTCCACTGGAAAAAATGGTGGATGGAATTACCACCACTGCCTTCAGCTTCCCTTTTTCCAGCTGGGCAAACAATTCATTCTGCTTCTGTTGAAAGGCTAATGAATCCATAAAGGTAATGCGAAAGCGGGGCATTCCGTTTTCCAGTGTATCGTTGAAAACTTTTTGAAATTCACTTTGCAGTCTGCCGGTGTTTTCCACCACCACCAAATTCACCGGTTTTTTCTCCGAAAGGGCAATAAAAAAAGCGGGCCCAAAGGAAAACAGCAGGATAATGACCGGTCCCAGCAATGTTCCGATAAGGAACCCTTTGGTCATGACCTTCAGTTTGATTTCTTTTTTGACAATGGTTTTAATTTTGCCCATGTTGACCTCCAACAACGTCAATAAAAATTTCATCCAGGGTTGTTTCGGCAACTTCAAAGCGGTACACCCGCAATCCTTGTTCGACAATAGTTTTCAACAAGGCGTTGGGATCCGCGCAGTCTTTTAAGGTAATATGCATGGCATGGCCATAATCATTTACCCGTTCCACCATGGGTAAGCTGGTAACAAATGTTCCATCACCATCATATTCCAGATTCACAACGTTATGGCTGAATTTTTGTTTGATTTCCGCCAGGGAACCCGACAAGGCAACGCGCCCTTTGTTAATCAGGCAAATGGCTTCGCACAATTTTTCGGCCTGGTCCATCAGGTGGGTTGATAAAATGATGGTCTTGCCGGACCGTTTGTACCCCAGTAAAATGTCTTTTAAAAATTTGGTATTCAGTGGGTCCAGTCCCGAAAACGGCTCATCCATAATTACCAGATCGGGTTGGTGCAGGAGGGTTCCCACAAACTGAACCTTTTGCTGCATCCCTTTGGAAAGCTCCTGCACTTTTTTATCTGCCCATTCCGCAAGCCCCACCCGTTCCAGCCACTGACGGGCTTGCGCATGCGCCGTTTTCGCGGCCATGCCTTTCATCTCTCCCAAAAACGCCAGATGGTCCAGGACCTTCATTTTGGGATACAGGCCCCGTTCCTCCGGCAAATAACCAATGCGCTGCTTTAATGCGTCGTGAAACGGTTCCCCAAACAACCGAATCTCTCCGCTATCCGGCGCGGTAATATTCATAATCATGCGCATAGTGGATGTTTTTCCGGCGCCATTGGGGCCCAAAAGCCCAAAGATCTGGCCTTCCTTAACGGCAAACGAAATGCCGTCCACGGCTTTCACGCCGTCATACTGCTTGGAAATATTGTTTACCTCCAACACATTCATCATCGTACTCCCTTCTGCAAGGTGATATATCCCCGTCAACCGCCACTACGAAACAGCTGTTGTCCGGGTTGCGTAGTAATAAAAATACCCCCGGTAGAGGCAACTATTCAAAAGAAAAATTCATTAAAGAAATGTTTGAAAAGCGCCATTATGGATATTAGCTTTCGTTATTGTGAAGGATTTTTCTAAAGGAATGAATCGCCGGCAATTTACCCGCAATCTCCCCGCACTGGGGTACGCATTGGTTTCCTTGTTACAAACGCCCTTTCGTGCCCTGGCCGCCTGGTGGCAGGGGGGCGATGGGAAAAAACCCCAGACCCTTACCTTGCGGAATGCCAAAACTGGTGCGGAAACCCGTATTCCCGTCATCTACCGTTTTGGAACAGGTTTTATTGGGGTGTTCCAGTTTGCACAGGCGCTGGGATTCCATACTTACTTTAATAGCGAAAAACACAAGGTGGTCATTTACTTGCCGGGCAGCCGGGTACTGGTTACGGAAAACAACCCCTTCGTTGGCATTGAAGGGCAACTGTATCAATTGCCCTATAATACGTTTGGGAAAGACAACGACATTTTTGTACCTTACCGGTCCTTTCTGGAGCTGATTAACCACCACACCAATTTCCGAATCACCTTAAGTACCAATGAAGAATCCGTACAGGTAAGCGAACGGAACTTCAACGTTACCCACATTTCCATCGAAGGCCGCAAAAATGGCACCGTGATCCGCATCCGCACCACGCTGACCTTTCAGCCGGGGGAACTGGTAGCCAACGAACGCAACGGGTGGTTTCATGTGGACCTGTACCGCGGCAAGGGGAACCCGGAAATTCTGGAAAAAACCCCACCCGCCGGTATTGTCCGCCGAGTTAAAATTTTTCAGAAAGCCTCTTTGCTTTCCATTATGTTCCTGCTGCGGGAAAAACCGTTGCGGCACGAAATCCGCCAGGATCCCGTCACCCACGAAGTCGTGCTGATTTTGTGGACCAGCGAGTCCACATCCATCGAAACGGAAAATGGTTCTACGCCACAAAAAAAACTGGCCGACGAGCGCAAGCAATGGCTCATCGACACCATTGTGGTGGATGCCGGTCACGGCGGTAAAGACCCCGGCGCCATTGGTTACAGGGGCTTGCTGGAAAAAGACGTGAACCTGGCCATTGCATTACGTCTGGGGAAACTCATTGAAAAACGGCTGCCGGATGTAAAAGTGGTGTATACCCGAACAAAGGATTATTTTGTCCCGCTGGAAAAACGGGCTGAAATCGCCAATAAAAATAACGGTAAAATTTTCATCAGCATTCACACGAACGCACTAAAACGAAACCGACGTTCCAGCGGCTTCGAAGTGTACTTCCTGGGGCCCCATGTGTCCAACAAAAACCTGCATGTGGTGGAACGGGAAAACGCGGTGCTGAAGTACGAAGAGCCCAGCGTGCGGAAAAAGTACGAAAAACTGCGCACCATTATCGCCTCCATTCTGCAAACTGCTTTCATGCGGCAAAGCGAACAACTGGCCAACGATGTGCATCAGAAAATGGCCATCACCCTGAAAAGCATTGGCATGAAAGGTCGGGGGGTTAAACAAGCCGGGTTTGTGGTACTGTTTGGGGTTTCCATGCCATCCATCCTTATCGAAACCGGGTTTATTACCACACCACAGGATGCGCGAATCCTGCGGACGCGCCAGTACCAACAAAAAATTGCAGAAGGAATCTTTGCCGGCATCGTCGAATATAAAAAGAACTATGAGAGCTCCATCTAATATCACCGCACATGACAACCGGCCTATCGGGGTGTTCGACTCCGGGATTGGTGGCCTGACGGTTGTAAAAGAACTCATGGAACATCTCCCGAACGAAAGCATCGTGTACTTTGGGGATACGGCCCGCATTCCATACGGCACCAAGTCCCCGGACACCATTCGGCGCTTTGCCCTGGAGGATTCCATCTTTTTGCTGGAACACCAGGTAAAAATGATTGTAGTGGCCTGCAACACTGCCTCCGCAACCTCCCTGCCCTGGCTGGAACAGTGGGTTCCTGTGCCGGTAGTCGGTGTTATTGAGCCGGGGGCTCAGGCCGCGCTGTCGGCAACCCGCACCCGGCGCATCGGGGTCATCGGCACCGCAACGACCATCCGCTCCCGGGCTTACCCGGAAAGCATTCGCCAGCGCCAGCCCCACCTGGACATCATTGAGCAGGCCTGTCCCTTATTTGTTCCGTTAATTGAAGAAGGCTGGCTGGAAGAGGAGGCCACGTTTTTAATTGCCCGGCGGTATCTTCAATCACTGGTGGACTCACAGGTGGACACCGTGGTGTTAGGATGCACCCATTATCCGTTGCTTAAGCCGGTGCTGCAGCACATTCTGGGACCGGATGTTACCCTCATTGACTCCGGACAGGAAACCGCCCGGGTGGTAGCACAACGTCTAACACAACTTGGTTTAACAGCGCATCCCGACCACACGCCCCAACACCGCTTTTTCATCAGCGATTTACCCCATATGTTTCAGGAAATCGGGGAACGTTTTCTGCAGCGGCCATTGCCTTCGGTGGAAACAGTAAATTTTGATGCATTTTTAACTGGAAAAGGGCAAAATTTTTGGGCATCTTTTCAATCAGCATTTTCAGCAAAAAAGGATCTGGTGAACCATGAAGAATAACCGAATTTTCCTTTTCTTACTCCTTGCCCTAACCGGTATCACTTTCGGGCAATCATCCGGTGAACGCAATTTTTTATTTTTATTAAATGAATACAGTCCCCGGGGGTCAGCATTGGCCGGTAACCTGGTGGCGTTCCGCGGGGATGTGGACAATTTTTTTTACAATCCGGCCGGAATTAACGGGCTGGAAGGCAAGGTGTGGAGTGCTGCTTACGTGGACCATCTGCTGGATTTTCAGGGGGGCATGGCGGTTTTTAGCATGCCGGTTCCCAGGCTGGGGCGCATGGCTGTTCATCTAATTTACTTTAATTACGGAACGTTCCAGGAGACGGACATCTTTGGGGAAAACACCGGCCGCACTTTTACCGCCTCCGAAATGGCACTGGGCGCCACACTGGCGAACACCCTGGGGGACCACTTTGAATACGGGGTTAGTGTGAAGTTCATCTACTCTTCCCTGGAACGGTTTAATGCAGCGGCAATTGCCGTGGATGGCGGATTGTTGTACACGGCCCCATTTATGGAAGGCCTGCGCATGGGCATTTCCCTTTCGAATCTGGGTTTTGCCATTGACCATTACACCGACGAATCGGAAACCATGCCGGTACTCCTGCGCGTTGGTCTGGCCAAACGCCTGGCTCATTTACCGTTAACCATCACACTTGCCATAAACGACCTTACCCGTGCCACGGACGGACCCGCCTGGGAAGTGCTGCAACGCTTCAGCGCCGGCGGAGAATTTGATGTGAATGACAACATTCGCTTTCGCCTGGGGTATCAGAACGATGTGAACATCAGTACCCGCCCCTTAAGCGGCCGAAACTTTGCCGGGGTCAGTGCCGGGGTCGGTATTTTGTGGCGCACCTTTCGCTTCGATTATTCCTACGTCTCCTTCGGGGACTTGGGGGGGCTGAACCGATTTGGAATTACCGGAAGATTCTAACCGCGCCTCTTCCGCGTTACTCCGGGTGTTCTTTGAGGGAGTGAACCCGGCGTTTCCTGTCTTCCGCTAAAAACCGTCCACACCCATGTCGCTCTACCAGCGTTTTTTCTAAACCGAATAGGGGGACGCTGCGGTAAATTGCGGATTTTTCTTTTCTTTGAGAGAAGATAGCAGAGCAGGAAGGTTTTTGTTCATCCTCAATTCGTACTCTGGCGGACTGAGACGTTACCGCCTTATTTCCGAAGGGCCAGAAAAACCACTGCCAGCTGAAAAATGAACACCGGGTGCGTCAGGAATCCGCCCAGCATTAC
>WGBF01000097.1 GCA_015494485.1 bacterium
ATACCAATCCCGCGCGGGCCTGTTGGGTAAGCGATAGAATCCGGTCGTAGGGTTGAAAACCCCAGAACGTGACCCGGTCTTCAATGCCAAATTCTTTTGCCTGGGATTTTAACTGCTCTTCCAGTTCACCCGTACCCACGAACCATAATTCCCCCTGGGGTAAGCGGGAAAAGGCGGGAATAATGTGTTCCAGGCCGCGTCCCGGACGGAACAATCCCTGATAAATAATTACCGGCGGCCGGGATGTGTAAGGGAGTACCCCAGTATTTCCCAGATAGTGCGGAACATTTAACAAAACAAGGGAGGGCACGTTGGGGAAGAGTTGTCGGTACAACCGCTGGTGATGCGCGTTAACGGCAATCAGGGCATTTACACGGCGTATAAGTAACGATTCGGTTTGTTGCCACAACAACCCGGAAATCGGTTTTTCCTGAAATATGCGAAGTCCCCGGTAAAATTCATGGGCATCATACACCAGGGGCAGACGCTTGATCTGGGCCGCCAGGGCTGTTGCCGGTAAAACCCACAGATCATGGGCGTGAATAAGCGATGCGGGGGTTTTCAGTAAAAATTTAAATGCCCGGAAATTGAATTCCAGAAATTTACGCGGCCCGCCATCCGGATGCGTGATGGAAATGCGTTCCACGGAAACGCCGCGGATTGTTTCCCGGGAAGGTGCAGCCGGTGTTTTTAACGCCACAATTTTTACCGGATAGCCCCATTCTTTTCCGCTAAAGGCCTGATTAAAAATCCGGCGCTCACTGCGACAATCGCTGATGGTAACATGCACAATCGGTTTCACGATTGAACCACCTCCAGAATAAGCTGCGTGTGGTGTTCGCTGCGGTTTGAAAACTCCAGGTACCAGGAGTTGCTGCTGGTTTTGCGCAGTGAGGCCCCGTTGGTGGACAGCGTTACCCCATGTGGCACATGAACCTCCAGCGCCAGTCTTTTAAGGGAGCCGCTGGATTCCACCGTTAACCGGTACTGGTGAATATCAAGGCGTTGGAGGGACAGCCGGGTATTCAGGCGCTGCTGCCACCAGGCAGCAATTTCCTGCAGGGGGGCAATCCAGATAGAATCCGACGTTAACTGGTACATCAGATACTCCCAGTACGGACGAAACGCCGGTTCGGCAATGTGGTGCGGATGAATGACGATGTTCAATAATCCCTGGAGTTGCTGGATGTCCCCTAATAAACGGGTGAATGTTGGAAATTGAGGGGGATTATCCACGGCCATCCAGGGGTAATCCATTACCGAAAAGGGAATTTCAACCAATTGCGTGTCTTCCGGGGCCGGTGCAAACGGGAAGCAAGTACCCCCGCGGAATCCCAGCGTGGTGTTAAACCCCATGCTACTGTCGTATTGAAAACCATGAGTGCGGATTATTTGCCAATCCTCCGGAAAATGCACCCGTAAATAATGCTGGCGCATCCCTTTTACGGGAGTTCCCGTTACAGCTTCCAGAATTCTTTTTTCGTTTTGAATTTGCGTGGCATGGGCAAACGCGTTCAGGCTGGTGTGTAAGCCAACCTCATGGCCTGCCTGCATCCATTCGGAAATAGCCGTTTTAAAAATCGGGTGCCGGATGGCATACCGATAGCGCCATTTTTCCCGGGCCCGGGTTAGAAAAAATATTGTGGTGCGAATATGATGTTTCCGGTAAACAGTAATTAAATCCGGGAAAACCCAGTAGGGGTCCGCCAAATCTGTTCCGCTTAAGATGTAGTTCAGAATTTTAGCAGGCGGAACCCGCCACAACGTTCCCAGAGTTTGTTTCCGGACGATGTCCACGTCATGGGTTACTGCTGCCGCCCAGTTAAACCCCGCCGGCCAGTTGGCTTTACGAATTACCGGTTCCCCCAGGCGATGCACCATAGGGACGAATGTTTGGTAAAACCACCGGCGGACTTCCAGATCCAGAGCCGGGGGCATATACGGAACGTCCTGTTCAGTGGCCGGATAGTAGGGCAATCCCTTGTGGCGGTAAATCAATTTCTGCAAAAATTGATTCAACGGGGCTGATATTCGGGATTGTGCGTCGGGAGTGACCACAGCACCCAGGGTATCCTGCAACCATCGCTGTAACACCGAAGCGTGTATGTAGGGAACGCCTTCCAAACTACCTTTAATTTTTTACCTAAAATACAATACAACAAATGAAAAGGGAATAGAATTTATTTCTCTTTTTTCTGAGAAACCGTTATATTGATTATTTAAATGGATTTTGAAAAATCTGGAGACCTTTTGGGGTAGAGAATGGTAAGGTTACCCTTTCGAAACTTTAACCAGGCATTACTTGCATCCTTTGAGCAAAACGCCTCCCGGCCGGCAATGACCTACTGGGACCAGCGGGGGTTTAAAACCATTACGTACAGTGAATTGAAGGCTATTGTTTTACAGGTGGCAGGTTCGTTTTTTCTGCTGGGATTAAACCCCGGCGAACGGGTAGTTATTTTCTCCAATAATCGCCCCGAATGGACTTATACGGATATTGGGGCTATTCTGGCCGGGGCCGTTACTTCTGCCATTTACGCCAGCAGTACCCCGGCGGAAATTGCCTATATTTGCAACAACCTGAAAGCACGGTTTCTGTTTGTGGAGAACGGTGAACTTCTCCGGCTGGTGGAGCAGGTCCGGGACGATTTGAAAACAGTACACCGGGTCATTGTGTTTGATGCACCGCCTCTCCCGGTGGAAGAGGAATGGATTATCCCCTTTGAGGATTTTTTGCGCCTTAGTGAACATCAGCAGGAAACCACGGAAAGCCGGATAAAGGACATTGCCAGGCAACGTAACACCGATGATCCCATGTGCATTATTTTTACCAGCGGAACCACGGGGCGACCCAAAGGGGCCATTTTAACCCATCGGAACTACCTGTTTACGCTGGAAAGCGTAATTCAACACGTGGGGGAAGATTGGGTTGCCCGTCTGCACCGAAACCTTAGCTTTTTACCGCTGGCCCATGCGCTGGAGCGATGCGGTGGCCAATTCTTAATTTTTTATACCGGAAAGTGCATGGGCGTTGCCCGCTCCCTGGACAAGGTCATGGAAGATTTTAAGTATGTCAAACCCCATCTGGTCACGTCCGTCCCGCGATTGTTTGAAAAGATTTACTCCCGGGTCCTTCAGGGGGTGGAAGAAGCCAGCTGGCTGAAAAAAACACTGTTTCGGCAGGCATTGAATGTGGGTAAACGCATTTCCGTTTGCCTTGAGCAGAAAAAAACGGTTCCACTGAGGTTGCGGCTTCTCCAACGGCTATTTTATCCCTTAGTGTACAAAAAATTCCAGGCGGCATTTGGGGGTGAAATGGTGTTGTTTGTTTCCGGCGGGGCTCCATTGAATCCGGAGATTGCCCGCTTTTTTCATGCCATGGGAGTGTTAATTCTGGAAGGGTGGGGGGCTACGGAAGCCACTGCCCCGGCCACCCTGAATAAGCCCGGGGATTTTCGCTTTGGCAGCGTGGGTAAACCCCTGCCCAATGTGACGGTGAAATTGGCCGAAGATGGGGAATTGTTGATTAAAGGCGACAATATCTTTAAGGGATACTGGAATTTACCGGAAGAGACCGCCAATGCCTTCACGGAGGATGGGTTTTACCGGACCGGTGATATTGGCAAAATTGACGACGATGGTTTTGTGTACATCGTGGACCGGAAAAAGGAGGTCATTATTACCGCCGGGGGTAAAAACA
>WGBF01000098.1 GCA_015494485.1 bacterium
ATTTATTAAGTATTCCTCAAAATCCCCAGTACAATTGGACTATGAGGCTATCTTATCCGATTGGGAAGCCGTTGGTAATGATTTGCGAAAATCATACATTACTACAATCCAAACCGATTTTAACAACAATGTTTTTGAAAAGAAACAATTAGAGCATTTACTAAATCAGCTTACCGAAATTTTAAATGAGCCAAGCAAAGAAAAACAAAAAAAGAAAGCAAAAGGCCAATTCAGAAATTACGCACGCCTCGCAACAAGATACACCACTTCAACCTGAAGAAATATCGGAAAAAATAGTTCAGATTGTTGGCCATGAATTTAGTGGTCCTCTACCACCACCAGGTGTATTAAAAGCCTATGATGAAATTGTACTTGGTGCCGCAGAAAGAATTATTACCATGGCTGAATCTCAAGCTAAACACCGTCGGGAAATGGAAAAGCAACTCCTTCAGTCTGACATAACTCTGGCCAAAAGAGGACAATGGATTGCCGGAATTTTGTCTTTTTTGATAATATTTCTCATTGGTTTTTCAATATTTAAGGGAGACCAGGTAACAGCGGGCATTTTAAGTGGAACAACACTGTTAGGTGTTGCCTCATTATTTATAAAACGAAAGTTTTTTCAACCCGAATCCAAAGACAACAATTAGAGCTCTCTTTTAGCCTACATTGAACACTGACTTCGGTTTACCCGATTTCAATCAATGTTTCTTTTCCAACCGCACGGCAAAGGTGCCATCCATTTCATGCTTGTGGGGAAAGGTGCGGAGGTGTTTGGCATCCCAGAGGTACTGAATGGGCACGTACTCCAGAAGCGACGCCAGCTCAAACTCCGGGTGCTTTTCCAGGAATTTCTCTACTACCACTTCATTTTCTTCCGGTTCGATGGTACAGGTACTGTACACAATCGCCCCTCCGGGTTTTAAGTGCGCAGCTGCCACATCCAGCAATTGCAACTGAAGTTGCTGCATGTTCTGGATGTCCTGTTCGGTTCGCTTCCATTTCAGGTCTGCCCGTTTGCCCAGCACCCCCAGCCCGGAACAGGGCGCATCCAGCAATATTTTGTCGAACTGTTGCTTAATGGGCAATTGGGTGGCATCGGCATTCACCACGCAGGCATGCTCTACCCCCCACCGCCGGAGATTGTCCTTCAGCATGCGGGAGCGGTGCACGTGCCGGTCTACACACAACAAAAATCCCCGATTGTGCATGACTTCACCGATATACCCGGCCTTTCCCCCGGGCGCTGCGCACATATCCAGAACCATCTCACCGGGTTGAGGTTGCAATAACTTAACCGGCAGGCCGGTGCTCACATCCTGCACACTCACCCACCCTTCTTTTAGCAGGTTTAACTCCCGAAACCGGGCAAAGTCCTTAATCCAGATAAATTCCGGAAAATCGGAATGAATTTCATAGGGCACCTGATGTTCTTCCAGAACATCCACAACCTGGCGCTGAGTTGCTTTAAGGTGGTTTACCCGAATGTACAACCGCGGGCGCTGGTTGTTTTTTTTCAGCATCTGGGTTACTTCATCAATGCCCCAGTATTCAATCCATCGTTGGACCAACCACCGGGGATGCGAATAATGCACCGCCATGCGGTCCACTACATCCAGTTGCATTTCCATGTATTCCAGCTTTTTTTGCTGCCGGAGGTAGTTTCGCAGAATAGCATTTACCAGATTGGCCGTTTTTTGATTGAACTGGTTTTTGGCAATTTCCACTGCTTCGTTTAATACCGCATACGGTGGCACACGGTCCAGGTACATCAATTGGTACAGCGATGAACGCAAATTATTGCGCACATCAGGAATTAAATCTTCAAACCGGCCCACATACAAATGCTGCAGGAACCAGTCCAGACGATACATCCAGCGCATTACCCCATAAACCACTTCGGTAATCAGGCTTTTATCCGCGCCGGAAAAATCCTTCAATTCGTTTTCCAGTACCTTATCCGTAAATGCCTGGCGGGTTTCAATCTTACCCAGAATTTCAATAATTTTTTTCCGCGCCGGTATTTGAGAAGGAATTTTCTTTTTTTCTTCTTCCGAAAGGTTTAACGGATCGTTTTTAAGGTCACTCATGTTTCCATCACCCTGCTTTTTCGTTTAAGCCTGAAAAAGTGAAGGGAGCACAAAAAATGTGACTCCCTCACAATTTAACAAATATAAATTGATTTTGATATTGATTCCAGCAGGGATTTTTTTAGAACTACCCCTTATTCGGTGATGACGAATAGGGCGCTGGAATATACTGTACCGACTGCAACTTTTGCGATATGGGCTGCGGAAACAGGTTCATGAACTGGTACACTTCTTCGGGCATATCGGTGGAGACCGGTAATCCCAGCTCCCGGGCATGTTCATACATGATGGGGTAGTCATGGGTCCATTCCCCGCGGGAAAGCAGGTCGGCCAGTTCTTCTGCCTTTTTGGCATCCATTTTATCGGCAAGAATTTCTTTTACGGTCTCCTTTAGTTGCCGCATTGCCTTTTCACTGACATCGGCTAAAATCAGCGTCTGATCATCCACATCATCCGGTTTTTTCTTTTTAACTGCAGCAATAATTGACGCTGCCGGGTACTGCCCCAGTTGCGGGTCCACCGGACCCAGCACAGCATTGGGGTCCATGATGATTTCGTCCGCGGCCAGGGCAATTAAGGTACCGCCGGACATGGCATAATGGGGAACAAACACCGTCACTTTACCCGGATGGCGTTTC
>WGBF01000099.1 GCA_015494485.1 bacterium
ACTGGAATCTGCGGGAGCCCGGGCTGTCCTACTTAAAAAGCCTGGCGGTGTTACCCAATATTGAGGTGCGGTTTACCCGGATTCCCCAATGGAGTGGTGGATTTATTCCCTTTGCCCGGGTGGAGCATTGCAAGTATGTGGTGGTGGACACCAACCGGGTGTACATCAGTACGGCCAATTGGGCGAAAAATTATTTTTACGCATCCCGCAATCTGGGACTGACATTCCGCAGCACCAAAATGGCAACCGTGGTGCGCCGCATTTTTGAGCGGAGCTGGAACAGTCCCTATGCCGAAACGCTGGATGCGTGTAAATCCTATCAACCCCCACGCATTGCGGAGTAAGTGCCCTTACCATGACCCCTATTCTTGGATTTTTAATATTAATTTCCATCGCCTTTATTGGAAAAGTGTTGATATCGCCCCGTATTCGGCAAAACCACCCGTTAATACTGGGGCTTAGTGCCAGTGGCATTCCGTACATTTTAATTGGCGTTTTGATGGGGCCTTATGGCTTCGATGTGCTCAGTAAACCCATTTTAAGGGACCTGCACCCGTTAATCAGTCTGGCGTTGGGCTGGGTTGGGTTTTTATTTGGCATTCAACTCCAGTGGCGCAATATTCGTCGCTTCCCGGGCAATTACCTCTTGTTTACCACCGTTCAAAGCCTGGTGAGCATGGGGGTAATTGTGGGGGTAGTATTTGCCGGCTTGCAGGTTTTTACCCCCATGTCGGTTTCTTCTGCTCTGGAAATTGCGGTTGTATTGGGCATTGTAGGCAGCATGACGGCCCCCATGGCACTGGCCCGCATGGTTATCAGCCGTAAATTGCGCGGCAAGGTGGTGCATCTGGCGCAGTTTGTTAGCAGCCTGGATGCGTTCTGGGGGATTGTTATGATGGGGCTGTTCTTTGTATTTCGACAAAGTATTTTGCCATCGGGCGTCACCATTCCCTGGGTGTGGTTGGTGCTGATTTTACTGCTGGGCGTTGGCATTGGCCTGTCGTTTGTGCTTTTGCTCCGGGTGCGCTTCGAATCAGAGGAAATGCTTCTGCTGATTCTGGGACTGGTGATTTTTGTAAGTGGCATCGGGTTTTATCTGCAAATATCCCCCATTTTTCTCACCATGATCGTGGGGATTGTCATTGCCCAATTTCCCTTTCAGGCCCGGCGGATTTCCCGGGTGTTAATGTTTGCGGAAAAGCCCATCTATTTAATGATGCTCATTTTTGCCGGTGCCTGGTGGAATTTCCATGCCATTAGCCATGTGGTAGTCATCATTTTGTTTTTAATTGCGCGCCTGATGGGAAAAATGGGCGGCGGGTGGTTTGCCAGCCGGGTAGTGGATTGCGGGTTTCCGGTACCGCCTTCCATGGGTACTATTTTACTGGCGTTTGGGGGCGTTTCGCTGGCCATTGCCTTTAATTTTTTACTGTTTAATATAAATACAGCGGGGGACATGGTAATAAGCGCCACCATTATTGGCATTATTGTGTTTGACGAACTGGCCATGTGGGGCACCCTGCGCCTGTACAATCCCGCAGACACCCCGGTTCAATAACGCATGATAGTTTCTTTCTTCCGGTGATTTCCCCTGGTGGCAAAAATGCCTTGCTTTAGTAAAAATAAGAAGTTAAAATCGATTTACACACCCGGACGTGTTCTTTTCCCGACGGAACGATTTCTCTGGAGCCCCAAGTTGTGAAAAGTGACCGGCTTAACTTACAGGGCCGGTGCGTAATCCGTATTATGCGATGTCCCAAAATTAAAGGTTCGGTATGAAACGATTAATCTGGCTTTTTCTGATGATTGTGGGGCTTTCTGCAGCAGGTGCCCAGGAATACATGTACATCCCGGACGCCGCCTTCCGTCAGTATCTGCAACAAAACTTTCCATCCTTTATGAAGGGTGACAGTCTGAACGTCGATTCCGCGGCGGCGTACACGGGTACCATTGACTGCGGCGGGCGGGGGATTCAGAGTCTGGAAGGAATTCAATATTTTAAACAGATAACGGAACTGCGTGCCAGTTACAATCAATTAACAAATCTGCCCCCGCTGGACAGCCTCCGGGAACTGCGTTTTCTGTTTGTGGACAATAATCAACTGACGGCGCTGCCGGACTTATCCGGCAATACCAAACTGGCAGGGCTGTGGTGCAACGCCAATCAAATCCGACACCTTCCCGACTTCGGCCCGAACCCTGCCCTGCAATTTCTGATTTGTTCCGACAATCAACTGCAAACCCGGGCGGATTTATCTGCATTTTCTCAGTTAAGCATTGTGTACCTGCAAAACAACTTTCTGCAAACAATAATTTTAGGCAATGCCCCCAACTTAAAGGAGCTCCGCTTTGACAACAATGAGGTGGTTACCCTGGCTGGCCTGGAGAACCTGACTGCACTGGAGGAATTCCGGGCCAGTAACAACCACCTGGGTATTGAAGACATCTCCGCCCTTTCCGGGTTCGCCAATCTGGCGGTTGTGGACGTCTCCGAAAATTACCTGGAGGAGTTGCCGGATTTTTCGGCTTCTACCGCGCTGACTCATTTTTATTGCCAGAATAATTTTCTGGATTTTTCCGATGCCGATGAACTTCTGGCCCTGGACCGCCTGACGTCCATGCAGGAGTTTGTGTATGCGCCTCAACACCCGTTCTGGGCTATTGGCGGCGATACGCTTATGGCAGTGGAAAACCTGCCGGCAACGTTTAAAATTGCTCCCCAAGGGGATAATGTACAATACCAGTGGTACAAAAACGGAGCCGTGATTCCCGGAGCTACGGCACCCACGTACACCATTCCCCGGGTTAGCATGGCGGACAGCGGCGCAGTGTTTTTCTGCCGGGTAACGTCCAACAAATTAGCCAATATGAACTTTGGGCCGGGTATTACGGAATTTCGCAGCCGGGATGTTTACCTGATTGTATTTGAAGGGAACGATCCGCCGGTGTTTGTCACCCATGATTTACCGGAGGCGGTTGAGGATGTGCCGTATTCCTTCCAGCTGGAGGTGCAGGATCCCGAAAATGACCAGTTGCAATTCCGGCTGTTGGAGGGACCGGCCTGGTTGCAGGTAACCCGGGATGGCGTGCTGCAGGGGACACCTACCGTTGCCGATACGGGAATTGTCTCCATTGCGGTAGAGGTGGAAGATGACGGTCAGCCACCGTTACAGGATACACTAAAAACAACCCTTCGGGTTCGGCCCAATCCCAACCCGCCGCAGCTTACTTTAACGTTGTTGCAAAATCCGGTATTGCCGCAGTTTGCCAATTTAATCATTTCGTCCGATGTGCTGTTAAAGGGGCCACCGAATATTTTCGTGTTGCGCGATTCGGATTCCACGCAACTGGCAGTTACCCTGCTGGACAGCACCGATCGAGTATATCGGGCAAAGGTGGAATTTTCTGCCAATGGATTACATATGATTGAAGCCCACGGGGTGCGCTTAAACGGGCGGGATACTACGGTAAATCTGGCCGTTAATGCAATGCTGGTTAAGGCGCCTGCAACCGCTCCCCTAACCTTGCAAACCCCCGGCGGAAAAGGGCAGTTAAAAATTCCGGCTGAAGTCACCGCCACAGGGCAGGTGTTTTTAGCCTGGGAATCCGGGGAAATAGTGCATTTTAGCCCCGCCATTTCTTTCGATGCCGGTTATATTGTACGCCTGCGGTATTCCGGAAACGAAGGGGCCGAAAAGGTTTTTCTGTACCAGCTGCAGGGGCAGCAATGGGTGAAGCTGCCTTCGGTGGTCAATCCGGCGACGCAAACGGTGCGCAGCCTGGTCACGCAACCCGGCACATTTAAAGCGGCCCGGGATGATGCGTTTGACGGTTCCAACATTCAACCGGCAACCCTGGCGTTGTATCCCAACTATCCCAATCCCTTTAATCCCTCCACGACCATTGCTTATGATTTAGCGGAGGACAGCCGGGTAACGCTGGTAATCTACAACCTTCTGGGACAAAAAGTGCGCACCCTGTTTGAGGGGTTCCAGCTGGCGGGACGCTATCGTTTTATCTGGAACGGGCAGGATGATGCAGGGCAAATTGTGCCCGGTGGTGTGTATTTTTATCAATTGCGAACCCCACACGGGGTATTGAACAAACGGATGATTTACCTGCGGTAAAGGAGAACCGGTATGCGCAATGGAATAGTGTTTGTGATAATAGCAGGAATCTGGGTGTTTTTTGCCGGCTGTACCCGGTTGTTTGAGCCGGCAGTGATTGAGGATTTGCTGTATGGCCAGTATGTTCGGGATGGCTGGGAGGCATTTGCCCAAAAGAATTACGAATACGCCGCCGACCGCTTTTCCCGTGCGCTGGCATTGGATTCCACCCGCGGGGACGCCTACGCCGGATTTGGGTGGGTTTACCTGATGACCGGCAATTATTCCGCCGCGGATTACAATTTTGCCCGCTGTGCCCTTCGTCCCGATTCCAACTATTACGGCTATGCCGGATGGGCTTTTCTGATGAGTGCGCGGGATTCTTTCCAGGTATCCAATGCCTATCTGGATTCCGTGCTAACGCATCGGCCCAATTGGGTCTTTCCTTTTTACCCCCGTTTATTGACCCGTCACTTGTGGGGACTTAAAGCTCACAATTATTTTCTGCTCTCTCAATTTAGCGCCAGCTTGCAGGCCGTTCAGGCAGTAGAGCCCCAATTTTACACGGATGTGCAAACACCGGAAGGGCTCACGGAATTAGCTCAGAAAATCCAAGAACTGCTGGAAGGGGTAGAAACGGCGGTTCCCGGCCTGCCGCGCCCTGAGCTGACACGGTTCTCTACCTCCGAGTAATCCATCGATTAAAACCGGGCACCCATTTGCAGAATTGTAGAATTCTTTGGGGGAACACAGCGCCGGTTCGGAAACGTCTCCATTTCGAAGTTCACACCCTTCCTGAAGATGCGGGAGGGATCTTCTCCGGTGAAAAACACTCCGTTTCAAACCAACGGGTGCTTCCGTTTTTGGGGAATAATTCGATTGAAAGGCCGTTCTACCAGAAGAATTGCAATCCCGTTGTTCCCGAAGGGATTGTGAGTGTAT
>WGBF01000100.1 GCA_015494485.1 bacterium
CTCAGGGGAACGATATTATTGACCCGGAAACCGGTGAACCGGTAAAAATAGATGTTACACCGGGTTTCCTGAAATTTTTAGATAAACTGATGATCGCAACCCCGTATTTGTTTGCGGCATTTGTTTTACTGGTTATCGTGTTTATTGCTGTCCCCAATAAGGTGTTAGCCTGGGCAGCGATGATTCCTGGTTTGCTGCCGTTTTACTTTTTATTCTTTTATATTTTAGGATTGTACTGGTATGGGCACAACCTCTCTCTCCATGGTGGTGGTGCATTCCGGGGCATTAAACCCTTTATGCCCACCGTTTTTGGAGAAGGTAAAGTAGCCCAGTTTACCACACATTCCTATCCCTATTGGGGATTTTTTGTAACGCTGTTAGTGTTTGTGCTACTGCTTTTAGCGGTTATTTATAAAAAGAAAGCCTTAAAAGCCAAGGAAGCGGAAGCTGCAGCCTAAGTGGAATAACGTTTAAACGGGGATACGCAACCGATGAAACGGCTGATATTCGTTCTTATAAGCATTATTGTTGCAGCTCATGCGGGACCTGCAAAAAATTTAATACGAGCGGGGTTGCGGCATCCCATTGAACCCCCACCTCCGAACGCATCACCATTGCCATTACAACCAATGATCGACACAGCGTCCCCGGGCGATACCATTCGATTGGCGCCCGGGTTGTATGCAGGGCCGATTACCATTACCAAACCCATTGTCCTGGACGGGCAATATATGGCGACCATTGATGCCGGGGGGCGGGGATCCGTAATTTATCTGAAAACAGACAGTGCCCATATAAAAAATCTTCGTTTACAGAATTCTGGCTCTTCTCATGATCAACTGGATTCGGGTATTCAGATTCGGGGCAATTACAACATTATTGAAAACGTGCGGATTGAAAATTGCCTGTTCGGAATGGATTTGCAAAATGTGGAGCATAATTTATTAATTAATAATGAAATTAGCTCCAAAAAAGAATTGCCCCTGGCCATTAAAGGCGATGCTATTCGCTTATGGTATTCCCGCTACAATAAAGTAATATCCAATTACTGGCATGATGTCCGGGATATGGTGGTGTGGTATTCGTTATTCAATTTCTTTCAGGGGAATCTGGGCATTGGCAATCGATACAGCATTCATTTCATGTATTCTCACAACAATCGCATTCAGAATAATGAATTTCATAATAATTCTGTTGGCGTATTTTTAATGTACAGTGCAGCCACCATCATGATCAATAACACCATAACCGGTTCCAATCGTCCGGACGCCATGTGCCTGGGAATGAAAGAAACGTCCAGCAATGAAATCATCGGGAATCGGTTTCTGTATTCCTCTGTAGGGGTATATATTGACCATTCCCCGTTTGAGGAATTTAAAACCAACATATTTGAACGCAACGAAATTGCATTTTGCAATGTCGGCGTTCAGTTTCACTCTGAATTGGAAGGCAATGTGTTTCGTTTCAACATTTTTAAGGATAACCTCAGCCAGGTGGCTGTTCGCGGCAATACGGCAAATGACAATGTGTGGGAATACAATTGCTGGGATGATTTTCAGGGGTTTGACCGCGATGATGACAACATTGGGGATACCCCATACGTATTGCTGGAATACGTGGAACACTTGTGGGATAACAAACCGGAAGTGCGATTCTTTTTTGGAACCCCGGTTTTGGCATTATTGGACTTTCTTGAAAAATTAGCACCTTTTACTCCACCACGGTTAATTCTGGAAGACCCCTACCCGGTGTACTATTGTAAGGATATCAAGGATATTACGCGGTTTTCAGAAACCGTGGGGGAGAAGAATGCTTCCTCAAAGTAAGGAGAAGGCTTATGGCGGACCCAAGAGATAAGCTGAATCGCCGAGAATTTTTAAAACAGAGCGCGTGGGTCGCAGGTGGGTTGGTTGTTTCGGCAGTTGGCTTGCCGTTTCTCATTGAATCCCATGCCATCGAACCAAAAGTTGGGGAATTGTTACGCCCCCCTGGTTCGATTGAAGAGGACGAATTCATTTATGCCTGTATTAAATGTGGTTTGTGCGTCCAGATTTGTCCGGTGCATGCCATTAAACTGGCGGACGTAGATGAAGGGCTGGGATATGCCACGCCGTACATCAATGCCCGGGAACAGGCGTGCGATTTTAGTTGTGATTCTATTCAATGTGCGGAAACCTGCCCCACGGCTGCCTTAAACTTCAAAATCTTTCGCAATGCCAGTACCAAAAAGGCCGAAGAATTGCAGCCACTGGTTGAAAAAGGCGAACTGGATCCCATGGAATCCTGGCGCCTTCAAATTCATGCGATGAAGGAAGCGACACGAATTGGCGTTGCTAAAGTAAACGATCAGACCTGTCTGGCGTATCAGGGAAAAGGATTTAAAGGCACCCCCAGGGGTAAGGATTTCAAGGGAGTACTTCGCTACGAAAAAATTAGTGAACGCAAACCCCAGCCGGTTCGGGAACAATATTTTGACCGTGAAATTTGTGACCTGTGCGTCATCCATTGCCCCATTGGTGAAACGGCCATAAAAATGGTTGAAAAAGAATTACCCGATGGACGAAAAACCAAAGTGCCTGAGGTGGAGCGCGGTTGTACCGGGTGTGGAACATGCGAAATGATTTGCCCCACCGAACCAGCCAGTATTGTGGTACTGCCGCAGAAAACGTATGAGGAGGTGTACTCATGATCGGGAAAAAAGAGAAACAGCCGTTGCCTCCCAAGCCCAAAGACCAGATGCCGCATGTTAAATTAAACATGACTTACAAAGAATGGATGCACCGCCATGAAGGGCGCCATACGTGGCGGAATCGTCGGTGGGCATTTGTCATTTTTATTAACCTGTTATTTGTGGTCTCATTTACCTTTGATCTGGCTGTTCTGGAAGGATCCTTGAACGGCTCCCGGTTGATTGGATTTTATTTAATGGATCCCTATGTATCCCTGGAGCTGGCGACCATCTCCCTGCGTACACATTACTGGCATAACGTGACCATGAATATGATTATTGGTATTATTACCATTTTGACCTTTTATTTTTTAATGGGTGGTCGTACTTTCTGCTCCTGGGTTTGCCCATACCATTTTATTGCTGAATGGGCGGAAAAATTACATAAGTATTTGGTGAAAAAACGCAAAATAAAAGAACATCATTTTAATCGGGGTTTGCGGTACGTATTCTGGGTTGGATTTTTAATTCTGGCATTGGTTACCAAACGGTTGATTTTCCAGGAAATCAATCCGGTGGGCATTGTCTCCCGTGCGTTAATTTACGGGCCGGGCTTAATTCTGTTATGGATATTGGCGTTAATCACATTCGAAATTGTGTACAGCCAGCGCTTCTGGTGCCGGTATGTATGTCCCATTGGAACAACCTGGAGTATCGTGGGCAAGTTATCCCCGGTTACAATTAAATTTGAATATGAGAAATGCGGGCATTGCCGGAAATGCCAGGATGTGTGTTTGGTGCCCCATGTTCTCTGGTTTGTGGTGAAAGGGCGGGCTACCCAGGCCCAGCATTATGTGGGGTCCGATTGCATTAAATGTGGTTATTGTGTGGACATTTGTCCCGGCGATGCATTGAACTTTTCAATTAAAGGGCTGAGCAAGATTGTATGAGCATAACAACACAAACACCCCCGAAGCTGATTGAATTTCGGAGTTTGGTTAAAAAGTTTAACCAAACCACGGTTCTGAACGGTCTAAACGGCGAATTCTTTGGCGGAGAGCGCATTGCGCTAATCGGACAAAACGGTGCCGGTAAAACAACCCTCATTCGATGTATCCTGGGTGAGTATGTGTACGAAGGCGAATTGCGGGTATTGGGGAAAGACCCCCGGACGTTCCGAAAGGAAATTTTAAAACACGTCGGTTTTGTGCCTCAACTTCCGCCGCCGTTGCGCTTAACAGTAGAGGAACTAATTAGTTTCATTTCAGGATTAACCGCTACCCCTGAAAAGGAATTTTACGCCATTGCCGAAGCGCTTGGCCTGAAAATTCAGGACAATTTAAAGAAACCGTTTTTCAAACTGTCCGGGGGTATGAAACAGAAAATCTTAATCAGTCTGGCTTTGGGCAAGCGGCCCAAAATTTTAATCATGGATGAACCCACTGCCAATCTGGACCCCCAGGCGCGGAAGGTTTTCCTGGATTATTTAAAAGATTTTGACCACCAGACCATGATGTTGTTAAGCAGTCACCGGATTAGCGAATTGCAGCAAATCGTGAATCGCGTGGTGGAAATGGATTTTGGGCGAATTGTCCTGGATGAACAC
>WGBF01000101.1 GCA_015494485.1 bacterium
AAATTTCCCCTCTCTTTAGCGGAAAGAGAGGGGAAATTTAGACCTTCCCTCCGAGGAAGCCCTGTTGTCATTCTCGAGCGGAGCGAAAAATCTCAGCCATTATGTGTGACATGCTTCGCCCCTCTCGCTCCTCAGCATAACCGGGTGGCATACTCCCTCCCAACGGGATCGGAGCGCCAGCGGCGCGAAGAATCTCAGGTGCAGGGTTTGGGAGGTAATGTGATTGCTCAGCTGGGGGCAATTTTACCGTCTAATGTTGGGATACTCCCCGGCCCTCACAATACCTTCATTTTTTCAAAATCCGCAGCACTTCCTCCACGTTGCGTAAATCGGGGAGCAGCACGTCCGGGCCTTCGGCCTGCAGTTCCTCCGCCGGGATTACCCCGCTGGCAACCGCCAGACTGCGGATGCGGTTGGCGCGGGCACAGCGCACGTCGTTGGGGGCATCGCCAATAATCCAGGTGTCCTCCGGGCGAAAATCAATGCCGTAATGCTCCCGGGCGCGGCGCAACGCCACCGGCGGCAACTGGTTGCGGTCCTCGGCATCGTCCCCAAACGCGCCCACCGGAAAGTAATCCCACAACCCCACCGACCCCAGTTTAATTCGCGCCCCTTCCCGAATATTGCCGGTCAACAGGCCGGGATAAAACCCGTTCTCGGCCTCCAGCCGCTCTAGCAATTCCCGGACGCCAGGGAGTACCTTCACAAAATGGGGGTTGCGAAACCGTTCCGCTATCCATTGCAGGTACAACCGTTCCGCCTGCTGCAGTTTTTCCTCCAGTTCCGAATCGGGAACTCCGGCCCGCTGCAGCAACCGGCGCATAATCAACCGGTCCGTAAATCCGGCAAAATCCCGCACGTCATAATCAAAGGATTTCCCGGATACCGTTTCCACCGCCTTGAGCATCAGGCGTCCGGCAACCCCCTGAGAAAGGATGAGGGTGCCGTCCACGTCAAACAGGAGCAATCGGGGGGAATGGTGCGCCATCAGTAACCCAACCGCCGAATTTTGGTGTCGCTTTTCCGCCAGTCTTCGTTCACTTTGACAAACAGTTCCAGATAAACCGGGCGACCCAGAAAGGCTTCAATTTCTTCCCGTGCCAGTTGCCCCACCCGCTTTAACGCCTGTCCCTGCTTGCCAATGAGGATGCCCTTCTGTGAATTCTTTTCCACGTAAATTACTGCCCGGATGTAATCCTTGTGGCCGGGGCGTTCTTTAAATTCCTCGATTTCCACGTGGGTGGAGTAGGGAATTTCTTCCCCGTAGAGGAGGAAAATTTTTTCCCGGATAATCTCCGCCACAAAAAAGCGTTCCTGTTCCGGCGTGACGTAATCGGAGGGATAGTAGGGATGCCCTTCCGGCAATAGCTTTACCAGCTCTTCCACCACGCGGTCCACCCCATCCCCTTTCAGGGCGGAAATGGGAATAATGGCTTTAAAATCGTGCACCTGGCGATAGGCATCAATCATGGGGAGCAATTGGTCTTTTTTAACCAGGTCCACTTTGTTGAGCACCAGAACAACCGGTTTCTCCACCCCCTGCAGGTGGGATGCCACGTCATCGAATTGCTGGCGGGGTGCGGCGGCATCCACCATGTACAATACCACGTCGGCATCGTCAATGGCATGGCGGACGTACTTCATCATCACTTTTTGCAAATTGTATTTTGGGTCGATGATGCCCGGGGTATCAATGAACACAATCTGGTAATTCTCCCCGTTTAAAATCCCCAGCACTTTTTTCCGGGTAGTCTGGGGTTTGGGGGTGACGATGGAGAGCTTCATCTTTAACATTTGATTGAGCAGGGTGGATTTGCCCACATTGGGGCGCCCCAGAATGGCCACATAGCCGGATTTAAATCCCTGAAACGTTTCCATATGCGTTGTTCTCGCTTTCGGGTTTTGGGTAATGCATTGTGTATTTATCTTTTTTCCAGCACCTGTTGAAGCTGGTACAATTGTTCAAATGTTTCGGACAGCACCGCAAACTGTGTGTCCCGTACCAGATGTTCGGAAATCCGCTCCATAATGATGCCGGTTCGGGCAATCAGAATGTAGGCAAACGGATCCAGCTGGCGGATAATTTGCTCCACCTTTTTCACCGGAATTTTTTTCAGAAGGTGCGCTTTGGTAACCTCAATCAGGTACTTGCCGTTGGCAATGGCCTTTGTTTTTTTCCCTTCCTGATGGGCATCGGCCTGTTCCGCCAGCCAGTCGCGGGAGAGCACGGTAAATTGCACCGGTGAGCGGCACTGCATGGTAACGGCCAGGTAGTAGTGCTTGCTCTCCTTTTTACTTTCGTAGGAAAAGGAAACGGACACTTTGTTGCCCTTGTATTCGCCGCTGTAGCGAGGGCGGCTGGCCAACCCACCCCGTTTTACGGTGCCGCCGTAGGCGTCTTCCAGTTCCAGCAAATTGCGGTGAATAACGTCAAACTGCAGTTTGCGCACCCATACCAGAATCCAGAATCCCAGAAGAATGAGCACCAAAACTCCGGCAATAATCATTAAAATATCCATTGCAATTCCTTCAATTCATTGAACATAAATGGGTAGCGGAATAAAACACAGAATAAAAATGACCATGCTGGTCCACCCCAATACCCGTTGCAGGGAGGAAAGAGCTACCGTATCGTTTAGGGTAGGGGGATGCCGGAAGCCAATCAGTACCAGAATGAAAATAATCCACAGCATCCAGGCTGGGGTGGCGTAGCGGTACCACAGAAAGATGTTCAGCACCAGCAGAATCATAAAAGCGGTAATGCCTGCCCGCCGGGATTTATTCCCGATAAGAGCGTACAGAATATGCCCGCCGTCCAGCTGGCCAATGGGAATTAAATTGATGGCCGTGACCAGCAGGCCAATCCATCCGGCAAAAATGAACGGAAAGTGGTACACCTCATTCATGGGCAGCCGTCCGCCGCCAATAACGTCGTTAAAAAAAGCAAACAGAAGCGATTTACCCAGCACCACATTCACGGTAACTCCCTGCGGATTCCAGGGGTGGATTTTTTCCACGTAAGCAATGATGCCGTCCAGGTCCGGTAATGTGGCGTAACCGTAAATGAGCATCACCAGGCTAACAACGAAACCGGCAATGGGTCCGGCCACGCCAATGTCCATTAATGCCCGTCGGTTGGGGATGGGCGACCGAATTTTAATAAATGCCCCCATGGTGCCAAAATTCAGTGCCGGCAGGTAGAGGGGAATGTAGTAC
>WGBF01000102.1 GCA_015494485.1 bacterium
CCATGGGGAAAAAACAGGGCATGGGCACCGGCCTTCACGGCGGCATCTACATCCCCTTTCATCACCCCGATGCCTTTTAATCCTTCCGCAATGACTTTTGCTGCCTTCAGGTGTACATCCCGATATTTCACTCCGGGTTTTATTGCTTCGATGGCGGTGAGTTGCGCCCGCAGCACAATATTATACACGTCTTTCTGGACATCCGTAAATGTGCCGTTTACGGGGAAAGTGCGGGTGATGTCCCCGGCATAGTGGCGGTGGGATTCTGCCCCCATATCACACAATGCCAGTTGACCTTCCTGCATCACCCGGGCAGTAGGTGCATTATGCAAAATTTCCCCCCGAACGGTGAAGATAATGGGGAATGACAGCAGTACCCCATATTTAAATACCTCACCGGTAACTTTGCCGGCAACAAAATGTTCGCTGCGGCCGGGTCGGGTATGTTGCATTGCCGCCAGATGGGCTTCATAGGTTATTGCCAGGGCCTTTTCCATTTCTTCGATTTCTTCGTCCTGCTTAATGCTGCGCTGGGCAATAACGGCCCGGGTAAATGGTTCAGAAATGTGATTATTAATGTCTTCCGGTGGAATATTGAGAGCCGCCGCCAGCCGAATTTTGATGCCGTCCTGGTACTGAGGTAAGAAATGCACCTCCTGCTTCCGAGCACGAGCGTTGCGAATATACTCCACAAACGCCTCCGAAGAGCGAACCTCACGAACGCCCACCTGTTCGGCCAATTCCGCTAATGACGGTTGGGGCCCCATCCAGACAACATCATCGATGGTAATATCGTCACCAAACACAATTTCCGTTCCATTGTCGAGGTCAATTACAGCATTCAGGCCGGGGCGGTCAATCCCAAAATAATACAAGAAGGTGCTGTCCTGCCGGAACGGTAACACGTTGCCGGGATAATTCATGGGTAATTCCACATTCCCCGGAAAGATTAGTATGCCCTTTGATACAGCCCTGCGTAGTTTTTCTCTGCGTTGAACATAAACGGATGTTTCAAACATACCTTCTCCTTCATATCACGTTTTTTGTGCACCAATATTCTGATCATATCTATCTATAATACGAATCGCCGTCGCTTTCAAGATTAAATAAATTTCCTTACCGCGTTGCAGGGATAGCCGCCGGACTGTTCCGGGTACGACCTCCGCCACCAATTCAATCCCACATTGAACGGTAACAAATGCCCGATTACCCACAACTTCCACACGGCTAATTCGCCCCTTCAGAACCGTGTTGGCCGAAATCTGTTGTGGTTTTTGGATAGCCAAAATAATCTCATTCGACGGGATGTGCAACACCAGCGTTGTCCCCATCGGAATATTACGCTGTGGTAAAAACAACTGGCACTTGTTTCGGGATACAATCAAACATTCCCGTTGGGTATCAAATGCTTCCACACGCATCTCCACAATATTGTGGTAATTGGGCTGGTAACCATCCCATTCCGTTGCGGTGGTATGTTCAAGCTCCATTTCCGTAAGCACCGTACTCATAACCTGAAACGGCTTTCCGGCATCCCGAATTTTGCCGTCGCGAATAAACAACACCTCATCGGCAAACGACATCACCGTATTCAAATCGTGGGACACAATCAACATAGGAAGATTATGTTGCCGATGCAGCTTTTTTAAAAAATGAAGAAATTGTAATTTTGCCCCGATATCCAGGGCCCCCATGGGCTCATCCAGCAGTAACCATTCCGGTCCTGCCATCAATGCCCGCGCCAGTGCTACCCGCTGCTGCTCTCCACCACTTAATTGGGAAGGATAACGGTCCAGATAGGGGTGGATCTGGGTAATTTTAAAAACTTCATCGGCGGTAAAGCGGTTTGCGGAAGGGGACACAAATTTCAACGGGAACTGAATGTTTTCCCGAACCGTCATGTGAGAAAACAACCGACTGTACTGAAACACATATCCGAAGGGCCGTTGTTGCGGTTTTGTCCAGAAGTTATTTTGCGAATCGTAAAGTACCCGGTTAAATACGACTAATTTACCGGAATCCGCTTTACGAAGACCTGAAATTAAATTTAACAGGGTGGTTTTTCCGGAACCCGATGGGCCAACAAGTGCGGTAATACCTGCGGACAATTGACCCGCAATATCCAGAGTGAAGCGGTCAAATGTTTTCTTAAATTCAAACAGCAGCATGAAGTAGTCTCCGGATGCGTTTAGCGTTTCCATTTGCTCTGGCGCCGCAGCAACCATTCATTAACAAAAATACTGATGTAGGAGATAACCACTGCAATACCCACAAGAACCATTGCGTACCGCTCTCCCCCCGGTTGATTTATTAAGGTGAAAATCGCCAGGGGGATGGTTTGCGTTTTTCCGGGAATATTGCTGGCAAACACAATGGTTGCCCCAAATTCTCCGAAAGCGCGGGCAAACGTTAACAGAATACCCGCGGCAATCCCCGGAAACGCCATGGAAAGGGTTATCTGCACAAATACCGCCCATTCCGGGGCGCGTAACATCCGGGCAGCGTCTTCCAGGGCAGGGTCTATCTGTTCAAATGCACCGCGAGCCGCCCGAATCAGCAGCGGTAGGCTCACCACCGCGGAGGCCAACACCGCAGCACGCCAGGTAAATGCTACCGGCAGCCCCAATTGTTCCAGAAATCGACCGGTAATTGTGCCCGGCCCCAAACTAATTAACAATAAATACCCGGTGACAATCGGGGGCAATACCAGCGGGATATTGACCGTGGTATCCACAATAGTTTTTCCGCGGAACTGTTTCCGGGCAAGGAGCCATCCCAGCAATATCCCCGGTAAAAAGTTGAAAACGGTCGCCAGCACCGAAACTTTTAAGGAAAGCAGTACTGTTTGAACCAGCAATTCCGATAACCGTTGCTCCATGTTCCCTGCCTTATTTCGCCGTTACCGGTATAAACCCGTATTGTGTTAACAAACTATCTACCACCGGCGTCTGCCAAAACTGTAAATACTGGTGGGCAACATCGGGTGCCGTTTTTACCCTGGCCGCCTCATACAAAATTTCCGGCTGATACTTGTCAGAAATTGCAATGGTTTTAACTTTACGGGAAATTCGGGCATCACTCCGGTACACCATTCCCACCTCTGCATTTCCCTGTTCCACATAGGCCAGAGCTGCCCGGACATCCAGGGTGGCCACCAGTTTGGGGAGAACATCCTGCCAGATTCCCATTTTCTCCAGCGCCAATCGCGCATATTTACCTGCCGGAACATGCCGCCAATCGGCGATCGCAATGCGCTGTATACGAGAGCTATTTAAAACCTCACGATCTATTGACGTTAAAGAAGATGAGACCGGTAGCACCCAGACTAATACATTTTGGGCTATGGGGATAATGGAACTGGAATCCACGGCGCCTTTGGTTGCCAGATATGTCATCCACTCTTCGCTGGCCGAAAGTACCACATCCACCGGTGCACCGTGTTCTACCTGACGGGCAATTAAGGATGTTGCCGCAAAATTGCTTTCGATGGTAACGTCGGGAAACCGCTGTTCAAATTGGTCATTGACAGCCTGTACCACGTTAATCATACTGGCCGCAGCGGCGACGCGTAATATAACTCCCTTGTGTTCGGATTTTCCGTTACACCCCCACAATCCGGAAAGAATCAGTGCAACAATTCCAACCAGCCGAATAGATCCAGACAATGTGCCGCTTCGCTCATTTGTTTTCACAAATTATATTTAGTAATTCAAAGATCCAGATTCAACCCCAATTGCAATTTCACCCCTGTGCTTAAATACCTTGTTTATTTGAAGCACTTATTCCGAAGTTTACAACTAAAAAAATTAATCAATGGGTGATGTTTTGACAGGATTCACAAAATCCCTTTTAACGCGAACTGTTCACGTAAATATTAATTTATCCGGAGGAATGCCGGTTACATCAAAAAATATGAAGCCGCTTTGTTCTGACCGTGCAGAGTAATGGCGTTTTTCCGGAATATAGAATCGTGTATCCCTGGATTGTTACATTGAGTTATTCGGATGTTTTCTGAAGCGTGTCGGATTTATTTTCTGCGGACGCAGGGATTTCATCTTGCATGGCAAACTCCTGTGCTAAATCCGCCAATTTTCGAAAATATTTTTCAATTTTTCCCGCTACAAGGTGATTGGGATACCGCCACTTCACCCCCGGCATAAAAATTAATACTGTTTTTTGGGGATGAATCTGATAGTGTAAACCAAATTGACGAACATAAGGCAACCGAACTCCGGGGCGACCAATAATGGTGTAGGAGTCAAATATTCGCGGATGGGAAATTAATACATCCGTAGGCCAGTGTAATCGCTGGCCGCTAAGTGCCATTAATAATCTCCGTAAGCGAAATAACCACATAAACAAAATTTTACCCCCCTTCCCTAACTGTTTAAAATAAAGAGCTTCCAGCGATGTTAATGGAAAATAC
>WGBF01000103.1 GCA_015494485.1 bacterium
ACCGTTTCCACCCATTTCCGGCTGGCGTTCATTTTCGCAATGGCTTCCGGGGCAATGGTCAATTCAACGCTCAGGCTTCGCGCCAATTGAGCAACGGTTTCGGGTATTAAATTGTCTCCCGTAAAGGTATGATGAATTGGGGTTTCAACTTTCATCATCATGCACAGTTCTCCTTAATCCGGCCTAATTTAAATATACAACACGCGCCGGATATTGAAAAAATTAAATTATTTTTAACAAACGTCGTATGTTATTTCACATAATCCGTAATTCGGAAACTACAAATATCCCTAAAAACAAAATATTCAAAAATTTTTAATTGGTATTAAAGAATTCAAAAACACCATCGATTTAAAAAACAAATGTTATACGAAGAATGTGATTAAGACGCAGAAAGATTAAACTGTTAAATATTTGATTTTGCGGATGTTGTACGTATTATTTATTCGCATGAATCCCATTATCATTCCCCATTTCTCTCATAATTCTTGTAGTATTTTCAATCACAACAATCAACACAAAGGAGGTATTTTATGAAGCAATTTCGGTTTCTGTTGGGGGTAATTATTGGGCTTTTAATTTTAATCCGGGCCGGTAGTGCCAACAACGTTCAGGTTACCAATGTCACCCTGACCGGTCAGGACGCCACAAATGATTTTACATATGTACAATTTGATATATCCTGGGAAAATTCCTGGCGTACAACCAGTGCTCCGGGCAACTGGGATGCGGTGTGGGTTTTCGTTAAATACAAAGCACAGGATGGCTTATGGAAAACGGCCTACCTTTCGACCACGGCTTCGGACCACAGCGTAACCGTCGATAATGGAATACCGGCCACGATTTCAGTAGGCACCACTACTATTAACAGCGTTTCACGGGGTGTGGGAGTATTTATTTATCGCAGCAGCGATGGTTCCGGTGATATCACCTGGCAGGATGTTCGGTTGAAATGGTTATACGGTGCAAATGGCCTGGGGGATGATGCTGCCGTGGAGGTAAAAGTGTTCGCCATTGAAATGGTCTATATTCCTCAGGGGACCTTTGCGGTAGGAGATCCCTCCGGTGCCAGTGGTCCCACCAATTGTTTTTACACCTATGGAACCGGTGGCGCGTATACCATTTCGTCGGAAGCGGCGATTAATGTTGGTGCGACCAATGGGTATTTGTATTATGATCAGGACAACACCGATGCCGGTGACCAGGCCGGTCCCATTCCGGCAGAATTTCCCAAAGGTTATCAGGCATTTTACATCATGAAATACGAATTGTCCCAGGAACAGTACGTCGCCTTTTTAAACACCCTCACCCGGGACCAGCAAAACAACCGAACCGCTACGGACATCAGCGGGACGTCGATAACCAACGTGTATGTTATGAGCAACAGCAGCACCATGCTGTACCGCAATGGTATTCGCTGCGACGCAACATTGCCCAGTGTGGGACCGGTGAATTTTTATCTGGATTACAATGGAAATGGCAGCGGCAATGAAGGCGATGATGGGCAGAACATTGCTTGCAATTATTTGAACTGGGGTGATGTTACCGCCTATGCCGATTGGGCCGGTTTACGCCCCATGACCGAACTGGAATTTGAAAAAGCGGCACGAGGCATTTTACCCGCCGTAAGCGGCGAATATGTATGGGGAGATACCACCCTGGCCAGCGCAGCCTACACTATTTTATACCAAGGGGAAGCCAGAGAATGGATTAGTAACAATTATGGACTTAACATTGGTAACGCGGCATACTCTACCACGTATAATTCGGGCCCACTCCGGTGCGGAATTTTTGCGGATAATACCAACAATATCGGTCGTGTAACTGCCGGTGCCAGCTACTACGGGGTTATGGAATTGTCCGGTAATCTGGAAGAACGGGTTGTCCATGTGGGAAGCACCACCAGTCGCGCTTTTCAGGGAACCCACGGCGACGGGGAACTGGATGCCAATGGGAATGCCACCAACGCGGATTGGGCCCCCGGAAGCGGTGCGGATATCGAAGGCGTGCGCGGTGGAGACTATTCCAATGCGAAAGAACGGATGCGCCTGGCAGATCGCAGTGCTGCAACTGAAACATTTGGTAACCCCCGCCAACGCTGGAAAGGATTTCGTGCTGTGCGAACTGCACCGTAATACAATTTTTCATTCCCGGGGCTCCGTTAGGGGGCTCCGGGATAACCATGAGACTGCATAGCGGAAATCGCGTGTGAAGCGGAGGACAACACATGATTAGACGATTCTGTTACCTCATTCTATTCCCCGCCGTCCTATGGGCTCAGTATAACGGCGGTGTTGGAGACGGGGCAGCCGCCAACAGTAGCAATGAATTTGTCAGTCTGAGCGGGCCAATACTCCTAACCTTTTACAACGGGGGTCCCGGTGACGGGCATTCCCGGACTGCAACAGACAGCTACATAGGGTTGAATGGTCCCATTTCCAAGATTTCTTTTCTCGGTGGCAACGGGGACGGTTTTGGGATCACGCAAACATCCAGTTATTACGGGATGAATGGTCCCATTTCTTCCATATCGTTTAAAGGCGGAAATGGCGACGGCCATGGTAGCATAACCAGTAGCGATTATCTGGCATTAAATGGTCCCCTGCCAACATTTACCTACCGGGGTGGCAACGGTGATGGTTTTGGACACGTCGGTACTTCCGGTGATGTAAGTCTTCCGGTAATGTTTGCTTCCATGAGCGCCGTTGCAGGTGACCGTCAGGTGGAACTCATCTGGATCACCGAAGCAGAAATTGAAAACGCAGGTTTTATTATCCGACGGCGGGATGCGCTGGATACCAATTACCGGGATATTGCTTCCTTCCAGACACACCCGGAGCTAAAAGGGGCAGGCACCAGCAACAAACGGCGCACGTACCGGTTTGTTGACCGGTTTGTCCTAAATGGCGTTGAATACCAGTATTTGATTGTGGAAGTGGATTTTAACGGTCGGCAAATAGCGCATGGGCCTGTTTCCGCCATACCCATGCCTGCTGGTCTTACCCTGAAACGCACCCGGGGCAACGTACCCCGCCAACTGGCGTTGTTACCCAATTATCCCAATCCGTTCAATCCGGAAACCTGGATTTCATTCGGTATTCCGGCTACCCGAAATGAGCTAACAGCGGCTTCGGTAATTCTGTATGATATGCTGGGTCGCCCCGTTCGGGTACTGGTAAACGATATTCTGGCACCGGGATATTATAAAATATTATGGGATGGTCGCAACGATGCCGGAGCACCGGTTCCTTCCGGAGTGTACGTATGCCGCCTGTCCTGGAATGGCCATACGTTAAGCCGCAAACTAACCCTTGCAAAATAATCGTTCTTCCCTGGCGCCATGCCAGGGAAGAACCTATCTTTTGTTTTATTCCCCACTCTCTGCTGATTTCTCCAGACTCATGGGTCCACTTCCGAAATATGCAATCAATAATGCGGCGCCAGCCATGGACAAATTTTTCATAAAATGTGCCATTTGATTCTGGGACTGCATGGGATCTGAAATGGCCCAGAAGTTGTGCATAAGAAAAGCCGTGGGCACCAAAAACAGAAAAATCAGCCACGCACCAATTTTGGGTTTATATCCCAATAAAATACTCAATCCGCCGACGACCAGCATAATTCCGGTAACAATCGTCATAAACGTGGGAGCCGGTACCCCCTGGCTGGCGGCATACTGACTCATGCCCTGTAAATTCATAAAATGGAACAACCCGAATATAATGAAGATCATAGAATACAAAATCCGTCCGATTAACACCACATAGGCCATAGTACATCCTCCTTCGTTAAGTTAGGTAAAATTACTTTATTTAAATACATCAATATATTAAGAATCACAAATATTTTATTCAATACCTTTTTTTATGTTTATAAGATTTCTTTAAAATAAGCACACAAAACAATTTTCATTGCAAGTTGGCTTACAAAACGTAATTTTTATAAGGAAAGAAATTACTTTGCGTTTGACAAATGTTGTCGGGCTCAAAACGATGAGGTTACAGAATGTATCGGATTTTTGATCACCACACGGCAGATATTGGATTGGAGGTTAGCGGCAATACCCTGGAAGAACTGTTTACAGCGGCAGCGCTTGGCTGGAAACATCTGGTTCTGGAAGACTCCCCCACGGCACCGAAAGAGAAAAAGACCGTTCTATTAACGGCACCTGACCTCAATGATTTGCTGGTTCAGTGGCTCAGTGAGTTGAATTATTTGCTCAATGCTCATTTCTGGGTACTGGACTCCATTGAGCAGATAAGTATTCAAAAAGCAAACGGAACGTACACGCTAAACGCCACCATCACCGGTGAACCGCTGGATTCCGACCGCCATTATATTTACTTTGAGATAAAGGCCGTCACGTATCATCAATTAAATATTGAGAAGAAAGGCGGGAAATTTCGCACGCGAATTATTTTTGATATTTAATCGGTTATTTGACTGGTAATGACTGATGACCGCCCTGTCGCAAATAGCGGATTTGATCCAGAATATCCGTTTCGGCAGAGAAGATGGCTTTCCCGATGATAATGGAATCCACCCGGTACCGCTTCAGACGGGCAATATCCTGAATATCTTCAATGGAGCGAATGCCACCGGCAACGGTTAAATTGGCACGGGTATATTCGGCGATTTCCCGGATTTTCTCAAAATTTATTCCCTGCATGGTATGCACCCGTTCAATGTCCGTATAAATAATCCGGTTTACGCCCTGTGCTTCCACCAATCGGATAAAAATTTTAATGGGCATGGCTACCCCTTTTTTCCAGCCACTGTAGCGAATTTTGTTTCCCAGAATATCCATGCTAACCGCAATTCGCTCCGCCCCAAAATTGCGAATAATCTGGTACAACAAATTGGGGTACTGAACGGCAATGGTTCCCAGCACCACCTGATCCACTCCGGCATCCAGCAAATTGCCAATCTGAATTAACTGCCGAATTCCGCCGGCCACCTGCACCGGAATTTTGACCTGACGAACAATTTCTTTAATTAATGGTTTGTTGTCTTCCACAATCTTAACTGCAGCATCAATATCCACAATGTGTAACTTATCCACCCCTTTTTCTTCCAGATGATGGGCCAGTGCCAGTGGATCTTCCCAATCGTCTGCGGCAGATTCCCGGCCGGTAAACACTTTTCCATTCTTAATGTTAATGGCTGAAATAATATCCATACTGACTTATCGCATTTTTTTTAATAATAACCGCAATTTCCCCGAAAAGCAAACCGATTTCCGGTGAAATTTATTTCCGGCTATTGTTTAAATTGATCCCCACCACTAACTTTGCGCACCACATAGGTATTTTCTGACCTGATCTTTGAAGTATTTTCCCGGACAATCTGGAGGCAATTTTCAATGAAAAAATCTCTATTCATATATATTGTAGGGTGCATTTTTATTCTAATACAGAACAGCATTGCCATTAATGGAGCCACCTTCGCCATTTATGTGGGGCCCGGCGCCTGGGTGGATGGGGTGGTGGCATTTGAAAACTTTCTGGACTGGAAAGGCATTTCCCATGAGCGCGTTACCCCAACTGATGTCAATACATACGTTTTAAAAGATTACTACCAGGCTATTTTTATGCCTGGGGGCGATGCGTATTACTACAAATTGTACATTGATGCCAACGGCATTCAGCATATTCGGGATTTGGTTGCCAGCGGGGGTGGATATTTTGGTACCTGTGCCGGGGCGTACTTTGCTTCCGATTCCATTCGGTGGGAAGGCGGGAAATACGACTATCCCCTGGATTTATTCCAGGGATTTTCCAATGGCGCCATTGATTCTATTGCCCCCTGGGCGGATTACACCATGACACCCATCCACATGAATTCCAATGTAGCCATCAATCAATTTTCACCGGGAACCATGACCAGCTTGTACTATGGCGGGCAAACGTTTGTCCCCTATCCCGGCGTTTCTGTGGATACCCTGTTCACCTGGGCTGCATACTACGACAGCGTTGGGGGCATTGCGTTTACCTATGGCAGTGGTCGGGTCATCTTAACCGGAACCCACCCGGAAATTGATGAAGACACCGACCGGGATGGGACAACATTTGCGGATAGCCTGAATGACGTGGAAACCGATTGGAACTGGCTGTGGACGGCCATGGATTGGTTACTGCAGAAACCGTTAACCACCCCGCAAATCTGGGTGAATGAATTCCATTACGATGACATTGGCACCGACCAGAATGAAATGATTGAAGTGGTTATTCCAACCCTTATTAATAATCCCGCAGACATTACCATTACCCTGTACGACGGCGCTACCGGCAGTGCGTACGCCAGTTACAACCTGAGCACCTTCACGGCCGGGAATCAACAAAACGGGCTGCAATTGTACTACCGCGCCATCAGTGGCATACAGGATGGTCCGGATGGCATAGCAATTGATTATCAGGGCACCGTACAACAATTTATCAGTTACGAAGGCGCATTTACGGCCACAGACGGCCCGGCAAGCGGCCAGACCAGCCGGGATATCGGGATATCCGAAAGCGGCAATGACACGGAAGGCCTGTCTTTACAGATGATGGGCAACGGAACCGCCTGGCCGGACTTTACCTGGAACGGCCCGTATGCCCAAACCCCCGGACAGGTTAACTCCGATGGCAATACAGACCAGGCGCTGCCGGTAACATTACGCACCTTTTCTGCCCGATTCCAGGGAAACAAAGTAGAATTAACCTGGGAAACCGCGGCAGAACTGAACAACCTGGGTTTTATTGTGGAACGCCGCGCAGATTCCGAACCGTCTTTTACTACCTTTGGGAGTTACCTAACGCACCCATCCCTTCAAGGTGCGGGATCCAGTACGGAGGGCCACCAATATGCGTTCCGGGACTCATCCATTGTACCCGGTACCACTTACACCTATCGATTAAGCTCTGTGGATTACTCCGGGCAAATTCACCGACTGCAAACGGCTTCGGTTCATGTGCCACCATTCAGCACAACATCGAATTCCATTCCCAAACAATTTTTTCTTGCACCCAATTATCCCAATCCATTTAATGCCACAACGGTTATTACATTTGGCATTCCAGCCAGCAACGGTCCTCTGCCGGTGCAGCTTATTTTGTGGGATACCCGTGGCAAACGGGTAAAGCGCATGCTGGACCAGTACATGTCACCCGGTACGTACACCTATTCGCTATCCGCAGATCAGCTTGGTTCCGGTGTGTATTATTTAACCCTGACCGCCGGAAGTTACAGCGCCACCCGCAAAATCGTTCTGCTAAAATAGTTTTGGGATGGCCTGTAACCTTTTACACCGGTACACCATCTAAGAACACGACTTTTGTTTAAAATAATAAACAAAAAGTTTTCAAAAAGGATTGACAAAAGCGAATCCGGCAATTATATTTGTGCGCTTTTTATAAAACTTTTGTTTATAATAGAAAACTATTGAGGGAACGTTGAAGCTGGGACCGAAATTGCGTCGACTCCGGAAACTGCGGGGACTAACCATTGAAGAGGTGGCCGATAAAGCCGATTTGACGAAAGGGTTTATTTCCCAGCTGGAGCGGGACAAGACGGTTCCCTCTGTGACAACGTTAAAGCAAATTCTGATGTGCTGGGTGTTGACCTGGCAAAATTTTTCAGTGACCTGGAGGAACGGGAACACAACATTTTTAC
>WGBF01000104.1 GCA_015494485.1 bacterium
TTATTAGAAAATTTAATCGTTTTATATCCTAGTCCAAAAACAACGAAAGTATTTTATGAATTACTTAAGAAGTATAATCCTCGCGGCCTATGGATACATGACGTTGAAATTGCCAGCATTGCCATTGCTTATGGGATATTAACAATTGCAACGAACAACGTTGCTGATTTCATTCGCATAAAAGAATTAACTGTAAAAGAAATACAATAGAATATTTTACACCCCAAACAAACTTTTTGATGACTAACTTGGTTTTATTTTAGTTTGTATCTAGTTAGTTGTGTTTGCACACTCCTAAGAACTGTATGCAAATTTTTCCGTCCCAGATAAATTGCCCGTTCTTCTGGTAGCCCTTTACCCAAAATTTGTTTAACTTCCATTGATTGGAAAGTTAAAATATAGGTGCATTTTTTATCGGCACAGCCTCCTGCGTTTTAATGCGTTTTGTTTACTCCCAAACAGGCTGATTATATTTTGTTGATTTTCTTTAGAGTCATTTAACAATACACCACTAACCCGTTACCGTGGGGGGATTATGAAATCGAATGAAAAAAGAATGATTGGTAAAACAAAAGATGTTGGATTTCAGGTGGGTGCCCGGAAAACATTTAACATTCGATTGGAAAAAGCCTGGGATTTTATTACATCATCAAGCGCATTAGCTATTTGGCTTGGAGAAATAAAACAGATCAAGGAGGGAGTTCGTTTCCAATTGGAAAATGGAATATCCGGGCAGATACGTGTTTTTTCTGCGTTATCTCACATTCGTCTCTCATGGAAACATCCTGACTGGGAACGCTCATCAACAATCCAGGTAAGGGTGATTCCCAGAAAAGACAAAACGGTAATTGCATTTCACCAGGAACATCTTCCCGGGATAGAAGAAAGAGAAATTCGAAAGGAATTTTTTAAAAATGTTTTACAAGAATTTGAATCCATGTTGACTAAAAACATTTAAATTTCCAAGGGGTGCTTAATGGAAGATTCAAGCAATAGTGATTTTTACCATTTTACCTTGTTCTGAAATAATGATGGAGCACCCGCTGACAAACTTTCCGGTATTCCTTCAACCCCCGGCCATAATCAAATAAGCACCTAAAATCATCAGCAACGAAAACAGCAGATGGCGGATAATGCCTTTTTCCCGGAACAAAAAGTAACCCAGGAGTACACTCACCAGCACACCTGCCCGCTTAAAGGCAATCACATAGCTAACAAATAAGTGCAGCAGTGCATAAAACTGCACCACTACCATGGCCGCGGAAACCAGTCCCAGCAGTCCAAACCGCGTCCACCCATTCCCTTTTCCACGAAACACCGCTGGGTGACGAATAATTAAATAGAGGGTATAGGTTGCACCCAGCAGGGAATTGATAACTACTCCGTAAAATAGCGGAGAGCTGTTCACCACGGCCACTTTTTCCACCGTGGCTGAAACCGACCACAGGGCTGCGACCCCAATCATGAGTCGGGTACCCTTGTCTTGAAACAGCCCCCGTATAGGCTGGTACCACTGCCCCGGTGGAATTTGCAATCCATAGGCACCCAGAATAATCAGCAGAATGCCTCCAACGCCCGGGGTAGAAGGTATTTCCCCCAGAAGAAGGTAGGATACGGGAATAATAAACAACGGTGTTAATGCCGTGTAGGGCATCGTCAAAGCAATGCTGGAGAGTTGCAACGATTTAAAGAACAGCGTCCAGGCCAGTAGATTTACCGCATAACTGGTGAATGTGGCACCCCAGAACGGAAGCGGATTTACGGTGGGCATTCCCTGGACTAAAAGCAGCACAGCCAGAAACGGTACGGTAAAGGTGGTAACGGCCCAGGCACTGGCAACCGGTGGGGTATCCCGCACAACCCATTTCCCCACCACGCCCTGCAGGCCATAAAAAATGCCGGTTAAAATCGCCAGTACGTAGCCAATGGACATAAACAGGCGGTTGCTTCCAGGGGCTTAATCTTCCTGGGTTAAAAAATATTCCGTTAGTTTGTCTTTCAAAAATTCAAATGCTTCCTGCGGGGTATCGCAAAATTTAAACAGAGTTAAATCTTCCGGGTTAATGGTTAAATGTTCCACCATGGCCTGGAAGTTCAGTACCTGGTTCCAGTATTCCGTGCCGTAAATGACAATCGGCATGGGTTTGGTGAGTTTTTTGGTTTGCACCAGGGTCAGCACTTCAAACAGTTCATCCAGCGTGCCAAAACCCCCGGGAAACACAATTAAGGCTTTGGCCAGGTAAATGAACCAGAATTTCCGCATGAAAAAGTAGTGGAATTCAAAATTCAGTTCTTCTGTAATGTAGGGATTGGGTTCCTGCTCCGTGGGGATGGAGATATTGAGTCCCACCGAACGGCCTCCGGGAACATCGTTGGCGCCGCGATTGGCAGCTTCCATGATACCCGGTCCCCCACCGGAGACAATCAAAAACCGCCGGTGTTTGTGGTTTAAGCTCAACGACCACTCCGTAAGCAAGCGCGCCAGTTCCCGGGC
>WGBF01000105.1 GCA_015494485.1 bacterium
GAAGAATTCTGGGCATCTCTCCCGGAAGGCGTTCGCAAAAACATTCGCGCAAGGCAACTGAGGTTATTCCTTGTAAACAGCCAGGCTATTGCGGAAGAATTGGCCGGCGAACCGCAGTTAATCTTACCGCTGGCGGCGCAGGCATTAGCCGGGGCATTTTGCCATGTGCTTCCCGAACTCCACGTATTTGCGCCAAAGGTTGTGCAGGATGGGTATTTTAATTTGTTAATGAACCGTTTTGGCAAACATCGCCATCTGGTCGAGGAAAACCACCAGGCGTTTATTGCCGGGACGGAAAAAGTCCAGGAAGTGGACTGGCAGAAATTACCGCCGGTGGAACAATTAGAATTAGCCGAACCGCCCGCACCTTGGCCGGTTCGGCAGGCAGCGGCAGTGGATGAATCCGTATTTGACTTAACCTATTTTTACGAAACGATCGGCTTCTTGTACCGTCGGGACGAACACGAGTTGCTGGCCGATGCACCGGCACTGGCACTTGGCGGGTTGCCCGGAGGCAGCAGTGCCATTCGCCAGCATACCACGGTGGGCACGATTCCCGAACTCCATGCGGAACAGTGCACCGGTTGCTTGCAGTGCAGCGCGGTTTGTCCCGATGTGGCCTTACCGGTGACCATTCAGGAACCCGCGTCGCTGTTACGGGCGGGTATTGCCCGTGCCGAAAAAGCCAGGGGGCCTTTTTTACAATTTGGCCGCGTTCAGGAAAACTATTTGAAGTTGGCCTATCGCATCGTTCAAAAAGATGATTTGCACCAGTTTACCGGCCTGAAAGGACTGGCTCTGGAGACCTACCGGCAGTTGGTTGAGCTCATGAAACCGGGCGATGATGTGCGCCAGGCACTGGAGGGTGAATTTCAGACCATTCTGGAAACCCTGGCGGATGTGCCCATCGTCCGCACCGAACACTTCTTTGACCAGCCTCATGCCCAGCAGAAGGGGAGTGGGCAGATTTTTTCGCTGGTGATAGATCCCGATGCCTGTAAATCCTGCGGTTTGTGCGCTGCAGCCTGTCGGGAAGGGGCACTGGACATGGTGCCGGTGACGGAAGAAAAAGTCAGTGAACTGCGGGCTCAGCGCGACTTTCTGATGGAATTGCCGGAAGTGCCATTGGATTTCCTTGAAAAATTGCCCGTGGAAGACGATGAAATCCGCACAATGCTGCCGCTGTTGAATCGCTCGGTGTATTATTCCCTGTACGGTGGGGATAATGCACCGGCGGGGAGTGGGGGCAAAATTGCCCTTCACCTGGTGACCGCTGCAGTGGAGCGTGAAATGCATCCCCGCATCCAGCGCTTTATTACCCAACTGGACCAGATGATTGAGACCCTGGAAAAGAACATTCAGGGGCAGGTGAGCGGCTCCCTTCACATTAACGATTTTGAAGCCTTTGCGGAAGAGCTTTCCCACCTGGAAAAGAAGAAAGTAGACATCGGGCAACTGGCTTCCTTAGTGGTGGAAACGGAGCAGCGACCGGAAAAACTGGATAAAGAACTTCTGGAATTGCAAAGCCGTACGGTTCATGAGTTAAAAACGCTTCGGGAAAAATTGCAGGAAGGAGCATCCGGGCGGGGCCGTGCCCGGTTGTTAGCCGCGCTGGAAAAAGGCAGCATTGCCTTCTGGAGCGGAATATTCCCCTACAACCCGTTACCGTTTCCCTGGGTGGCCCGGGAAAACAGTCCGGCAGTCGCCGAGGGATTGCTGGAAGGCCTCATGGCCCGCATGGTGGAAAGTATCCGCATTTACCGCAAGGGCAAGCTGGTTGCGGATGGCCTGTACGAGCCGCAGAAGCACGAAGAAGAATTACAATCATTGCAATATCAGGATTTAACCGAAGAAGAGAAGGCCCTGTTACCCCCGGTTTGGGTAATTGGGGGAGATGCCATGTTCAGTGGCAACAGTCTGGCGGCGCTGCAACGCATTTTGCACAGCCAGTTGCCCATTAAAATTTTAATTGTGGACAATCAGGGGCTGGCCCTTACCACCGGAACGCACGCCAACACCGGATTTGGCCATCGGTACCGGCAACGGGTGGAGTTGGCACTGAATGCTCTCTTCAGCCGTCAGGCATTTGTAGCGCAGGGGAGTGTGGGGTATCCGGCGCTGTTGTTCCGGCAGGCCACCCAACTGGTGCAGTTTGAGGGTCCGGGCTTGCTGGTCGTTGACGCACCTGAGCCGGTGGCGCAGGGCATTACGCCCACGCAGGTGCTGGAGCTGAGTCGCCTGGCTGTTGCTACCCGCACCTTTCCGCTGTTCACCTTCAATCCCCGTGAAGGGGAAGGCTTCCAGGCGGCACTGGACATTTCCGCCAATCCGGAACCGGAAACCGAGTGGGTTACCGAAATGGTGGCGCTCCCCTATGAAGAAGGGCGGCAACTGCCCTTAACTCCGGCGCATTGGGCCGTTCGCCAATTGCGCTATCGCAAGTATTTTCGGTACATCCCCAAAAAAGAATGGACACCCGATCTGGTACCGTTGCTGGAATATTTAACACTGCCGGCTGACGAACAACGTAACGTAACGCCGTACATCGAAGTGGTGTACAAAAAGCAACTGTGGCGTGTGGCGGTGGCACCGGAAATTGCTGCCAACGTGGCTGACAGGCAACGCACCTGGCAGATGTTGCAGGAACTCAGCGGTATTCGCTCCTCTCTGGTGGAACAATTGCGCGCCGAAGCCAAGGAAGAAATGGAAAAGGAATTAGCGGTGCGTCAGGCCGCACTGGAAAAGGAATTTCAGGAGAAACAGGCCGCACTGGAAAGCCAGCACGAGCGGATTTACCATCAAAAACTGAAGGAACGGCTATTGCAGCTTAGCGGTTTTCCTCAAAATGCCCAGAAGCTGGCCATGAAGTTAAAGGATCTGGTCGGTGGAAACGGTCATTCGGAAGAGGAGGGAAAATAGGCCATGGCATTTACCCTGCTGAAGGAACTGAAACATCTTACGGAAATCAAAGAGGTTAAAACCTTTAAGCACGGGATTCATCCCAACGATTACAAGCATTACACCAAAGACCTGCCCATTGAACGCATGCCTTTTGTGGATGAATACGTGCTGCCGTTATCCCAGCACGCTGGCGCGCCTTCAAAGCCCATTGTTAAACCGGGTGATTACGTGTACCGGGGCCAGTTGATTGCCGAACCGGCGGCGTTTGTGTCTGCAGCATTGCATGCTCCGGTCACCGGGTGGGTAAAAGCCATTGAACCGCGGGAGCATCCCGGGGGAAAAATCAGTGAAGCCATCGTCATTGAGCGCGATCCCCATTCACCCCAGACCTTGCTAAACGAACACCCCATTGACTGGGAAAATCTGCGGCCGAAAGAAATTCTGGAAATTATTCGGCTTGGGGGATTTGTGGGACTGGGGGGCGCAGCGTTCCCAACGCACGTAAAATACGCTGTACCGGAAGGCAAACACGCCAAGTATTTCTTTGTGAATGCTGCGGAATGCGAACCCTTTCTCACTACCGATTACCGCATCATGCTGGAGCGCTACGACTCCATTTTTCTGGGCATTCGGATTATCCTCAAACTGCTGGGATCGGAAAAAGCCTTTATCGGTACGGAAACCAATAAATGGGACGCCATTGAACTGTTGCGGAGCTTAAAGCCTGACGACATTCCGGTGGAAATTATCCCTCTGGAAACCAAATATCCCCAAGGCGCGGAAAAAATGCTGATTGAAGCCGTGGTGCACCGGGAAGTCCCCAGCGGGCGCCTGCCCATTGATGTGGAAGTGGTGGTGAATAACGTCGGTACGGTTGCCGCCATTGGGGATATTTTCCAGTACAATCAGCCGCTCATTGAACGGGTGGTAACGGTCACCGGGCCAGGTATTCGCCGCCCTGCCAATTTGCTGGTGCCCATTGGTACACCCCTTACGGCAATTATTGAATACTGCGGCGGGATGACGGATAACGTCCGCCAGGTGCTGTTTGGCGGGCCGATGATGGGCATACCCCAACGCACACTGGATGTGCCCATTCTAAAAGGAACATCCGGGGTATTGTTTTTAACGGATTACGAGGTAGTGCCCCGCCAGGAATACCCCTGCGTGCACTGTATGAAGTGCGTGGATGCGTGCCCCATGTATCTAAACCCCAGCCTGTTGGGAATGCTGGCGCGGGTGCGCCGTTATGAGGACATGCTGGAACACCACGTGATGGATTGTATTGAATGCGGGTCCTGTTCCTATGTGTGCCCGTCCAACATCCCGCTGGTGCAACGGTTTCGGGTGGCCAAAACCTTGCTGCGGGAGCAGATGGCCCGGGAGAGGGCAAAAGAGAAAAAAGCGTGAATGGTGCAATTGGAGCAAAAAGCTGAATGGTAATGCGACAAAGGTGACGAGAATACGATGAAAAGGCAAAAACCCCGTTTACTGCTAACAACTTCACCATTTATTAAATCCCGTGAAGATACTGCCTTCATGATGTGGCAGGTGAATTATGCCCTGCTGCCAGTGGTGCTGGCCAGTGTTTACTTTTTTGGCATCAGTGCTATTCTCATCATGCTGGTTTCCATTATCGGAGTGGTGATTCCGGAATGGCTCTACAGCAAACACAAAGGCACTCCCGTCAACACGGTGCGGGACGGTTCCGCGCTGGTAACCGCCCTGCTGTTTGCCCTGACCTTGCCGCCGGGAATTCCCCTCTGGATGGCCTTTGTGGGAGCGCTGGTAGCTGTACTGCTGGGCAAGTTGATTTTCGGAGGGCTGGGGTATAACCCCTTTAATCCGGCCCTGGTGGGGCGCGCTTTTTTGCAGGCGGCATTCCCGGTGGCCATGACGACCTGGTCACCGTATGGCAATTTGAGCAATTTTTTTGAAATCCGGGGCGCCAATTTGGCCATTCCGTTTCTAAAAGCAAAGGTGGATGCGGTAACAATGGCAACACCATTGGCCCAGTTAAAGTTTGACCATCAGTTAACCCGCTTGAGTGACCTGCTGCTGGGATCCACTGCCGGTTCATTGGGGGAAACGCCGGCCATTCTAATTTTACTGGCAGGTGTTTACCTAGCCCTTCGCAAAGTGATTAACTGGCGAATTCCGGTGGGCATTTTCCTTTCGGTTTACCTTACTGCCCTGGTGTTGCACTGGCTTCACCCGGAACGGGTCCCTGACCCGGTTTTCCATCTTTTTGCCGGAGGGTTGATGCTGGGGGCGGTATTCATGGCAACCGACCCGGTCACCTCTCCCATTACACAACGGGGGGTGTGGATTTTCAGCGCCGGAATTGGTTTTCTGGTGGTCATTATCCGGGTGTACGGGGGATTGCCGGAAGGGGTCATGTACGCCATTTTGCTGATGAATGCATTGACGCCGCTGATTAATCAGGTGGCACAACCACCCATTTATGGAATGCGC
>WGBF01000106.1 GCA_015494485.1 bacterium
ATTAATTGGCAGCATTGGGTTTGTACTCCTGTTTTACCGCGGCTGGCGCCAATACCTGAAAACCCCATATCCTTATCTTGGATTGATTCTGGCGGTGCTGATTTTTTTACCCAACATTCTGTGGAATGCTGCACATCAGTGGATATCGTACCGCTATCAATTTGGGAAAGGAGGTGGGGGGCACCTGTCGCTGACCCTCTTTTACCAGGGGGTTCTGGTGCAATTGGGCTATTTGCTTCCCTGGATTGCCTATTGGTTGCTAAAGAGCACGGTGGACATCTGGCGCACCCGGCAACGGCAGTATCTGTGGTTGTTGCCTTTTATTCTGTTCCCCATTGGCATTTTTACCGCTATTGGTGCCACCCGCCCCATTTTGCCCCACTGGCCCATGCCGGGGTATCTGGGCGCATTTGTTGTGGTCGGTATGTTAATTTACCGCTGGAAACCGGTCACCCGTAAGCGGGGCGCTTACGGGTCTGTTACTTTAATACTGTTTTTGGGAGCGCTGGTGGGTACACAGGCCGTAACCGGCATATTGCCCCTCGACCTGAAAGCGGACGTAACCCTGGACGGACAGGGGTGGGAACAGGTCGTCGCTGCCGTAACAGCCCGAGCGGATTTCGACCCCGATCAGGCATTTTTGTTCACCCACAAGTGGTTTACCGGCGGTGAGGTAGCATTTGCCGATGGCAATCGCCATGTGGTAACGGTATTCAATCCCAAAGACCCGGGCAATTTTCCCTTCTGGGTGGACCACACCACGCTGGTGGGTAAAACAGGCTTTTTCATCGATACCAATCGCTATCCTGCGCCGGTAGAAGAATTATTCGGGCAATATTTTACACACATTCAGGCCGTGGATACGGTACGTACCCGCCGGTTGTGGGGGAGGGGCCAGCAATTCATTATCTGGAAATGCGAGGGGTACACCGGAAATTTCCCCCTGCCCTATGGAGGAGGGCGTCCATGAGTACGTTACGCTCCGGGGATAAACAACAGCCCCTGTGGCAGTTTTTCTGGCGATTTGCTATTGTGGGGGCCAGTGGGGTGGGTGTAAATCAGGGCATGTTGTACCTTCTGCATTATGTGCTGGGGGTACCGGTGGCAATTAGCGGTGCCATGGCCATTGAAACTGCCATTTTAAATAATTTTACCTGGAATAATTTGTGGACCTGGCGGCACCGTCGGAATACGCCGTTATGGCAACGCCTCTCCCGCTATCATGTGACCAGTGCCCTGGCGGGGGGGATCAATTACGTAACCCTGCTGGCGCTCACCGCCTTAGGGATGGAGCCGCTGTGGGCAAATTTCATAGGCATCGGGCTGGGGGTTGTGGTGAATTTTGTGGGGAATCATTACTGGACGTTTGGGAAGTAAGTATCCTGGGGAAAAGTCTTGAAAAAATATCGCGGCGCAATTGGGGGCCCATAGTTACGGACTTCAGCTTTTCTTGGCGGTCTTTGCGTTCGCTGCGGTTTAAAAAGCATCAAAATGAATTTTGATGATCCAATTGAGCTCTCCGTGGCGAGATGGGGTACCAATAGCCGCGGGCTTTAGTCTGGAGTTCAAGGAAAACGACCAAAACAATCCGGCTTTAACCGCATTTTAGGACTGAAACCCCGGGCAATGATAAAATCAACTGTTTTATCTGAGTTAATTTATTCTTAAATACGTTTTAAGGCATCATTTACAGCTTCTATATCAAATTCTTCGGGATCGAAATCCCCGCCCAGCCAGTCACGCATTTCCTGGTGCCTGGGGTGATCCGGATTTTGAATTGCTTCCAACAACTCATAATACCCCCAAACGCCTCCGCAATCTTCCGGTGGGCATGCACGTTTGCCTTTAATGCAAATCGGATAGTGTACCCCTTTTTCTGGTGGTAAAATCTTTTCAATCGATATTGTATGTTCCCAATCATCACCAAAGTCATATTCATACGTAAATTTGTCCCCAACCCCGGAAACAATTTGGTTTAATTTTACCCTTTTTTCGTTTTTTACTTCAAAATCAAAGTCAAAATCCGGATCAGGGAGTCCATAATATTCTCCGCGAATGGTGAACTGGTGAAGATGGAGATCAAACCAACCCATTACTATTTGTAGAATTTTATGAAGTTTGTAAAGGGATATATCATCGGGAACCTGGACCCTTCTCCAAATTGGCGGTTTGATTCCTTTCAACGTTACCTTGAGTTGGTAAATACTCTCGGGTTGTTTCTTTTTCGGCATTTTTTTCTTCCTCGTTTAAATAAATTTTACACCACCCTTTCGTTGATCGTGTCATTGGATCTCAAAATTTAATTTAGACCGCGAATATAATAATTTCTACAATTTTTTGTAGATGGGAGTAGACAATCAAATACCGGGAAAAAATTTATTCGGTAACGTATTCCCTCATCAAAACCGTGAGCGGGTTAAATCATTTCTAAATTAGGCTTTGCTGAAAAACTC
>WGBF01000107.1 GCA_015494485.1 bacterium
CTTTTGTTCTTTTCCGGTTGCTAAGTCTTTGGCAGAAACGTGTAAAATACCATTGGCGTCAATGTCAAACGTTACTTCAATTTTGGGTACACCCCGCGGTGCTGGCGGAATACCATCCAGGATGAACCGACCCAGGGTGCGGTTATCTTTTGCCAGTTCACGTTCACCCTGCAGTACGTGAATTTCCACCTGCGTTTGATTATCCGCCGCCGTGGTGAAAATTTCGCTCTTGCGCGTTGGGATGGTGGTGTTCCGCTCAATGAGCTTGGTAAACACACCACCCAGCGTTTCAATACCCAGAGACAGCGGCGTAACGTCCAGCAACAACACGTCTTTTACGTCACCGGCCAATACACCCGCCTGAATAGCCGCACCCACGGCCACCACTTCATCCGGATTGATGCCTTTATGCGGTTCCTTGCCGAAGAATTCCTTCACCAGCTGCTGCACTCGCGGAATTCGCGTGGAACCACCTACCAGAATCACTTCATCAATATCGGACGGTTTGAGATTGGCATCATCCAGCGCCATCTGACACGGTCCCAGCGTCTTCTGCAACAGGTCTTCAATCAACTGTTCGAATTTGGAACGGGTAATGGTCATTTGCAGGTGTTTGGGACCATTTTGGTCTGCCGTAATAAACGGCAAGTTAATGTCCGTTTGCAACGTGCTACTCAGCTCAATCTTGGCCTTTTCCGCGGCTTCCCGTAACCGCTGCAGGGCCATGGGGTCTTTCCGCAAATCAATCCCATGTTCTTTCTGGAATTCATCGGCAATGTAGTCCACAAGGCGCTGATCGAAATTGTCACCACCCAGGTGGGTATCCCCGTTGGTCGATTTTACCTCGAACACGCCTTCGCCAATTTCCAGAATGGAAATATCAAACGTACCGCCACCCAGGTCATACACGGCAATTTTTTCGTTTTTCTTTTTATCCAGACCGTATGCCAAAGATGCAGCGGTCGGTTCGTTAATGATGCGCAGAACATTTAACCCCGCAATTTCACCCGCCTCTTTGGTGGCTTTGCGCTGAGCATCATTAAAATACGCCGGAACCGTAATTACCGCATCGGTTACCTTTTCACCCAGGTAGTCTTCTGCCGTTTGTTTCAACTTTTGCAAGATCATGGCGGAAATTTCCTGCGGCGTATAATCCTTGCCGTTCACTTCCACCACGACCATATCATTTTTGCCGCGTTTTACCTTATACGGTACCATTTTAATTTCTTCCGGTACCTCGGAATAGCGGCGTCCCATAAACCGTTTTATGGAATAAATGGTATTTTCCGGATTGGTAATCATTTGCCGCTTTGCCGGTGCACCAACCAGAATTTCCCCCGTTTTGGTAAAAGCAACCACACTTGGCGTGGTTCGGCTTCCTTCCGCATTGGGAATAACCACCGGTTCGCCACCTTCCATTACAGCAACAACAGAGTTTGTGGTACCCAAATCAATACCAATTATTTTCTTCGCCATACTATCTACCTCCTTTCAATTATAGGATTGCATTGATCCGCATAATCACGCGTTCAATGTTTTCCATGTGTTTATGATGTTCTTCATCAATGTCCCGAAGGACTTTTGCATGATGATAAAATCCGTAATCTTCTGCCCAATTGGATTCTTCCCGAATCCGCTCACCCAGTTCCTTTTCCACCTTCAACAACTGCGTGAACTCGCCATCGGGCATGGCTGTGTACGTCTGTTCAATAGAGCGATCCACTTCACCACCCAACTCCACAATTAAGCGGGCTAAATTCTCCGCATGTTCACGTTCCCGCTGTGCAAGGGCTAACACTTCCTCTTTTAGATGGTCATAAGGTAACCGCTTCGCTTCCGCCTCCAGCTCCATGGCCAGTATCATTTCATCATTAAAATTGCGTTGGAGTTTCGCTATCAATTCCTTTTTACGAAGGGTCTTACCCTCTTCATCTTTGCGCAATTTTTCAATCCAGTTTTCTACTGTTTTTAGTATCATTGCCGTTTTCCCTTCCGTTACTGAATCTTTATTTCTTTCACCGGTTCTTTTTCTTTTTTCTTTAATGTAATTTCCAAAATACCTTGTTCATACCGGGCAGAAATGGAATCGGCATCGATATCATCGCCCAGTTCAAATACACGCTCATAGGCGACATCGCGAATTTCCTGAAGCAGAAATTTTCCGTCACTCACATCTTTTTTCTTTTCGCCTTCGATGTGCAGCTGATTGTCTTTAATATAGACTTTCAGCGTTTCCCGATCCACGCTGGGCATTTCCAGCAACAGTTTAAACCCATCCGGCATTTCGTAAATATCGGTCGCCGGACGGAACGTTATTTTCTTAACCTCTTCTACGGGATTTTCCCGTACCGTTTCTTTTTGGTAACGCGGTTCTTGCCACATTGTTGTCACCTCCTTTATTCTCATATAATTATTGAACTTGAACGTCGATTAAACGCGGTTTGGTCTCTTCTTTTTTGTCGATATGGACTAACAAAACACCATTCTTATATTCAGCCCGAATTTTGTCCAGGTCCGCATTTTCCGGTAACGGCAACGTGCGTTGAAACTTACCGTAAGCAATTTCCCCACGGATTTTCTGCACATCCTGTCCCATTTCGGGCTCCTTCCGTTCTCCTTCCAGGACTAAACTATTGTCTTTTACCATTAACTTGACATCTTCTTTTTTTACTCCTGGAAGTTCAACCACATACACATACTGCTGATCCTGCTCGATTACATCCACTGCCGGATACATTACATCGCTGGCTAAATGCACATCGCCAGAAGCTACATTTTTTAATAATTCATTCAATTGTTCCCGAAATTGCTGGAATTCTTTCATGAACTCACTTCCAAATGGCGGAAACGGACGATACATCATCTTCTACCCTCCTTTTCATCTTCAATTTTTCCTGCTTATTTTACTTACAAATTTAATGCCAATTACAACAAAACACTTTTAACCTATTGAATATTAAGCACTTAGAGCATTTCATGATTTGTATTATTCAATGTCTGCAACAAGAAAAGTGCCACCCTGCCAACTATTCTGACAGGATGGCAAGAAAATCCGCTACGAAAAGGGGGTTACAACGTGGAGTAAAAAATTTTATTATTGTTAATTACCAGAAATGGTTTACCGGTAAGGGTTTGTCCAATGAACGGTGAGTTGCTGCTTTTGGACTGAAAAGCGCTGGCATCCACAGTCCATGTGGCTTCCGGGTCGAAGATGGTTAGATTGGCGGAATGCCCTTTTTGAACCCTGGGAACCTCCATGTGCAAGATTTTGTAGGGGTTGACGCACACTTTCTCCAGTGCCTGGCTTAAGGTTAAATGCCCCGGTTTTACCAGATTGGTCAGGATTAACCCCAATGCCGTTTCAAGCCCCACCACGCCAAAGGGGGCATAAATATATTCCGCCTCCTTTTCTTCAATGGCGTGAGGCGCGTGGTCGGTGGCAATAACGCTAATTGTACCATCCTTTAATCCTTCAATCAGCGCCTGGCGATCGGCCTCTGAGCGCAGCGGCGGATTCATTTTGGTATTGGTATCAAAGGACATTACCGCTTCATCGGTAAGGGAAAAATGATGAGGAGTAACTTCAGCCGTTACCTGAAGACCCCGCTGGCGGGCGTCCCGTACCAGATCCACTGCCTTTCCGGAGGAAATGTGCGCCACATGAAATTGACCGCCGGTGTATTCCGTAAGCAAAATATCACGGATAATCATAATATCTTCCGCAACAGTGGGCCAGGCTCCCAATCCCAGACGGGTGGAGTAAAACCCTTCGTTAATTTGCCCGCCTTCGGTCATGGTTGCATCTTCTTCATGCCCAATGACAGGAATTCCCGCCATTTTAGCATACTCCAGAGCCCGCCGCATTAACTCGGCATTCATAACCGGTGACCCATCATCAGAAATGGCCACCGCTCCCTGCTCGGCCAGTTCCAGAATTTCGGCCAATTCTTTGCCTTCCCGCTTTTTGGAAATTGCCGCAATGGGGAACACATTGACCAGGCTGTTTTTCGCCCGGTCTTTGATGTATTGAATAATCTCCTGCGTATCAATGGGGGGATTGGTGTTGGGCATGCAGCATACAGCAGTAAATCCCCCATTAGCAGCAGCCAGAGTCCCGGATTCAATGGTTTCTTCATCTTCGCGTCCCGGCTCCCGCAGGTGGACATGCATGTCCATCCAGCCCGGTGAAATGACCTTCCCGCTAACGTCAATAATTTCCCCCTCGAACTGGGTGGGTTTAATGGTTCCCAAGGCCGTAATAACCCCATTTTCAATCACCACATCCAATTGCTCATCCACCTGCTGTTCGGGATCCACCACGCGTCCACCGCGCAGCAGTACCTTTGGGGGCAATTCC
>WGBF01000108.1 GCA_015494485.1 bacterium
ACGTGATTCTGGTGGTGGGAGTAAACGGCACCGGGAAAACCACCACCATTGCCAAGCTGGCCCGACGGTTTAAGAATGCGGGGAATCGGGTTATTCTGGGTGCAGCGGATACCTTCCGGGCTGCAGCCATTGACCAGCTGGAAGAATGGGCGCGTCGGATTGGGGTGGAAATCGTGAAACATCAGCCTGGTTCAGACCCCGGCGCTGTAGCGTACGATGCCGTAAAAGCCGGTGTGGCACGGGGGGCCGATGTGGTTATTCTGGATACCGCCGGACGCCTGCATACCAAAGTCAACCTGATGGAAGAATTAAAGAAAGTGAAGCGGGTGATTCAAAAAGTAATTCCCGAAGCACCGCACGAAGTGTACCTGGTGCTGGATGGCACGGTGGGGCAAAATGCGCTCAGCCAGGCCCGGCAATTTATTAATGCCGTCGGTGTTACCGGAATTATTATGACCAAACTGGATGGCACGGCCAAGGGCGGCAGCCTGATTGGCATTGCCCATCAACTCAAGTTGCCGGTCAAGTATATTGGGGTCGGGGAAGGCATGGACGACCTGGAGCTATTCGACCCTCAGGTGTTTGTGAATAGCTTGCTGGGGAAGGAGGAAACAGTATGAGCGGCAAACCGCCCCGGAAAATTCACGTCACCACCCTGGGGTGTTCCAAAAACGTGTACGATTCGGAAATATTAATGGGGCAATTGGAGTACTTTGGCGCCGAGCTGGTGGACGAACCAGAAGCCGCCGAAGCCATCATCATTAATACCTGCGGATTTATTACCCCTGCCAAACAGGAATCCGTAGATGCCATTCTGGAAGCAGAAGCCCTCAAGCAGGGAGGAAATAACAAGCAGATTATTGTATGCGGCTGCCTGTCCGCGCGGTATGCTCGGGAGCTGCAAAAAGAACTTCCGGCGGTGGATGCCTTCTTTGGCACGGAAGCGTTCACGGACATTTTGCGGTATTTAAAATTTCCTGTCGATCAGGCACCGGAGTTTTTATACCATGCCCGAACCCTCACAACACCCTCCCATTACGCCTATTTAAAAATTGGTGAAGGGTGCAATCACACCTGTGCGTTTTGTGCTATCCCGTTAATGCGCGGGCGGTATCGGAGCCGCCCCATTTCGGAAATTGTGGACGAAGCCAGCCGCCTGGCCGCCCAGGGGGTTAAGGAATTAATCATCATCTCACAGGATACCACCTTTTACGGCCTGGATTTGTACAAAAAACAACGCCTGGTGGATTTGCTGCGGGAATTGGAAACCGTGGAGGGGATTCGCTGGATTCGGTTGCATTACCTGTACCCCACAACGGTTCAGGATGAGTTGCTGGACGTCATGGCCGGTAGCACCAAAATTGTGCCTTATCTGGATATGCCGGTTCAGCACATCACTGACCGGATGCTTAAGATCATGAAACGGGGCGGCAACAGCCGGCGTATTCGCGAAATTTTCCGAATCGCGCGGGAACGCATTCCCAACGTTACCCTGCGCACCACCTTCATTGTTGGGCACCCCGGTGAAACGGAGGAGGATTTTGAAGCATTAAAAGAATTTGTTCAGGAAATGGCCTTTGACCGGTTGGGGGTGTTTACTTATTCGCATGAAGAAAAAACCGCTGCTTACGCGTTGCCGGATATGCCGGAAGAAATAAAGGAAGCGCGGTATGAAGAACTCATGAGCATCCAGCGGGAAATTGCCTTTCGCTTAAATGAGCAATGGGTGGGTCGCGAAGTCGAGGTCATCATCGATGAGGTGGATAACGAACATGGGGTTGCTTACGGGCGGACACCGGGAGATTCCCCCGAAATTGACAATGAAGTCATCCTGGAAAATGTTCCCACAAATGTGGAACCCGGTCAGTTTTACCGGGTGCAAATAATTGATGCCCAGGAATATGATGTGTTTGGTAAAATAATCGAGGCCTTGTAATGCGGTATTTGACCACATGGGTGGCCGGAATTTGGTTGCTGGCTGCCGTTTCCCTGTTGGCGCAGTATCGTTCGGCGCCGCATCTTAGTGGAGTAGGACTCCCCTTTTACACCGCGGAGGTTTTTCCAACCTTTAGCCCGGATGGCAAGGAACGCTTGCTGCGCATCTATATGGAGATGTTGAATGATGATATTACCTTCGTAAACCAGGGGGATACGCTCTTCGTTGCGGACTTGCAAATTGAAGTGTATGTGCTGGACGAACACAAAAACCCCATTTTCGATAAAACCTTTCAGCGCCATTTCGAAACCTCTCAGTTTGAAAATACCGCTTCCCGCGATATAAAACAGTCCTTTTACTTTGAATTCCCGATTAAACCCGGTCAGTACGAAGCCATCATTTCAGTGGTAGACAAAAATACAGATAAGCGAGTAAACCGGAAGTTTCAGTTTAACGTCCCTTCATTCCGCAAGTACGGGTTTTTGAGTAGCAATGTGCTGTTCCTGGATACGGTTGAGCGGGACAGTACCGGAAAGGTCGTAGCCTTTACACCCAACTTAACCCGCAATTACGCTGCCGAGGAGGATTACATTTATTTCTATTTTCAGACATTCCGCAG
>WGBF01000109.1 GCA_015494485.1 bacterium
GGGTAGTAATAAAGGTGCGTCCTCCTAATGCATCGGACATGTCTGCCTCCTTATGCTTTTTTCGGATTTGTCGGTCGAATGTCAATTTCACTGAGCATGGTACGTTCGGGAACGTTTACTGCCGTCCATACTGCTTCGGCCACGTCTTCCGGTTGTATCATGGTTTCGCGACGCGGGGCGGTCGGCGAATGGCCGGCCATGTCGGTATTTACAGACCCCGGGAAAATAGTGACGACGCGGATGTTGTGTTCCCGAACTTCCAGCATTAACGAATTGGCCCAGCCCCGCAGGGCCCATTTGGTAGCGCCGTAACCGGTTCCGGTTTTAAATCCGTTTTTCCCGGCCAGCGACGCAATATTCACGATTGTGCCGTGCTGGCGTTGAATCATCGCCGGTAAAATCCGCTGGGTGAGTTGAAAAACAGCCCGGAAGTTAACAGCCAGCATTTCGTCCAGTTCCGATAAGGAAAGTTCCAGAAACGGTTTCAGATACAGCACACCGGCGTTATTGACCAACACATCTATTTGATTGCCACTGGCGTCCAGAGCTTGCTGGGCCAGGTGATCAATGCTTTTGCCATCGGTTAAGTCCGCGGGAATCAGCACGGCATCCGGGGCGCCTGCGTTTTGCAGTGCCTGCGCTGTGGCTTCAAGCGCTTCCACGTTCCGTGCGGTCAAAATGCACCGATACCCTTCTTGCCCCAGCCGAAGGGCAATGGCCCGACCAATTCCGCGACTGCCACCGGTAATTAGTGCATATTTTACGGCCATGCTGGTCTCCTGTTTAAGAGATTAATATTAATTCATTTCCGTTCAAAAGGGAAATACTTTTTCTTTTCGCCGGCCTTTTAGAAGGAATTTTCGGAGCGATCCGGTGGCAGAAATTGAGTGAAGTAAGGCGGTAACGGGGCGCGGATTTGCAGTTGGGAACCGCTAAGCGGATGCGTCAGGTGCATTTCCACATGATGAAGCAGAATACGGTCTTGCAGATGCGTTCCCGAAATCCGGGGACCGCCGTATCGCCAGTCATTCAGTACCGGAAATCCGGAAACCTGTAAATGGACGCGAATTTGATGGGTTCGTCCGGTTAACGGAATGGCTTCCACCAGTGTCCGCGAATGGGAAGGATCCCGCCACAACACGCGAAAGCGGGTATGAGAAAAGCGGCTTCCCTGTTGTTCGGTTGTTAAGAAGCGTGCCCGGGGAATTTGCGGGGTGGGAGCCAGCAAATAGCCACGGACTTCCCACTGGTCGGTTTCGGGGTGTCCCTGAACCCATGCCAGATACCGTTTTTTAATTTTCTGCTGTGCCATTTGGGCATTGAGTTCAGCAGCGGATTTCCGGGTGCAGGGGATTACCATCACACCACTAACGGCGCGGTCCAGTCGGTGAAAGGGGCGTGCCCGGGAAGGCAGGATACCCAGGCGTTGGAGGATGTGAAACACAGAGTCCGTAACTGAATACTGGGTGGGGTAGGCAGGCATTCCGGCTGGTTTGTTGATGGCAATTAGCGCGTCGTCCTGGTACAGAATCCGTGCTTTCCAGTCAATGGATTCGTCATCGGCTGTGGTATTCACTGCGGTTCCGGTATAGACCAGAACCGAATACGTTTGCCCCGGTTGCAGTGAATATCCCTGCTGGCGAATGCGTTTGCGGTTTACCCAGACGCTGCCCCGGTCAATCCATTTCCGGATTTGCCGCCGGGATACCTGCGGTAAAGCAGCTGCCAGGGCCTTGTCCAACCGCGTGGGTTCTGAAACCTGAAGGGTTACCTTTTCCGGTTTTATGCTCATCCTATTAAATATTTTGAAATTAAACCCGACTACAGCAAATATAACATAAAAGGATGACAAAAATGAACATGGATGTTCAACCCGCTGTACAGTTTGCTTTTCGTGATGATTGGTTTGTTCAGGCATTGTTGCGACATCGCCTGTTAACGGAAGAAGAATACCGGGAAATGGCCCAAACGGCTGTGGATGAACCCTATTTTATTAATCTGGTTCTAACCCGCCGCCTTCTTGGTAAAAATGAAATTGCCTTTTTGTTACGAAATGTATTGCACCTTCCTGTCATGAATCTGGACGCCGTGATGTTTGATCCCCGTGCCATTGAGATGGTTCCGGAAGATATTTGCCTGAATTTTAACCTCATACCCGTAGAGGCGGACGACATCAGTCTGACGGTGGCAATGGCCAACCCCTTTGATGACCAGGCGTTAACTCAGTTGCGGATGATAACCCGCCTGTACATTCGGTCCTACTTCGCCTTTGTGGACGATATTCAACGCAAAATTGCCGACCTCTATAGCCCCGATAAGTTTTTAAATACCATCATTAGCAAAACGGCGGTGAAACATCATGTGGTGATTGCCGGGGATGAGTATATCGCGGATGATTCCCCGGTGGTTAAACTGGTCAATTTGATTATTAGTGACGCAATTGAAAAAGATGCCAGCGATATTCATATTGAACCCCGGCAGCACGATGTGGTGGTGCGTTTCCGCATTGACGGAATACTGCAAAAAATTCTTGAAATTCCTAAAAATTCCCACGCAGCGCTGGTGAGCCGGATTAAAATAATCTCCGGCCTGGATATTTCCGAAAAGCGCAAACCTCAGGATGGTAAAGCCCGGGTGTTTGTGGATGAAATTGATTTTGATTTGCGCGTTTCCGTCTTACCCACAGCATTTGGTGAAAAAATTGTCATCCGTATTCTGGACAAACGGAAAGCCCGGGTTTCCTTTGAAGATCTGGGGATTACTGAACATAACCTGGAACTTCTCCGGCGTGCCTTTTCTCGAAAAGAAGGCTTAATTCTGGTAACGGGGCCAACCGGTTCCGGAAAGACCACAACACTGTATGCGGCATTAAATCAAATTAAATCCACAGCCAACAATATTTTAACCATTGAAGACCCAATTGAATATGAGCTGGACGGAATCAATCAGGTTCAGGTAAATGAAAAGGCGGGAGTTACCTTCGCCACGGCGCTCCGTTCTTTCCTTCGCCAGGACCCGGACGTTATCCTGGTAGGGGAGATTCGAGACCGGGAAACGGCGGAGATCGCCATTCAGGCATCCCTAACGGGGCATCTGGTACTTTCCACGCTCCACACCAACAGTGCGGTGGCAACAATTACCCGGCTGGTGGATATGGGAATCGATCCGTTTAAAATTGCGGATGCGCTGCAGGCTGTTATTTCCCAGCGGTTGGTGCGCCGGTTGTGTAAAGCATGCGCGCAACAAATTGAAACCGTTGAGGACCCCATTTTACGCCAGCTTCAGAGCCAGAACCCCAATGCCACGTTTTATCAGGCCAAAGGGTGCCAGTTTTGTAACTACACCGGTTATCGTGGTCGAATAGGTGTTTATGAAATTTTGTTACTGGACCAGGATGTGCGGGCAGCCATTACCCGCGGTGCAGATTTGAACCAGATTGCCGCACAGCTTCGGGAATCCGGTTTTCGATCCCTCCAGGAAGATGCCCTTCAATTAGTCGTCGAAGGGATAACGGATCTGGCCGAAATCCGGCGGGTTATTTCACTGGATGAATTGCCGAAAGATGCCCCGGTGGTTACCGAAACACCTTCTTCCCCGGATGAAGCTCCCACCCACAGTGATAAGCCCGTTCAAATTTTAATGGTTGAAGATGATTCCGTATTACGCAGAATGGTACAAAAATATCTGCAAACCCATACCGATTGGGAATTTATTGAAGCGGGTAACGGTGTGGAGGCGCTGGAAAAATTACAAACACTCCGACCGGATGTGATAGTTCTGGATGTGATGATGCCGGAAATGGATGGGTTCGAATTTTTGCGGCGGTTTCGGGCAGACCTTTCCAATAACGCCATACCGGTCATTATTTTAAGTGCCCTGGCAGATGAAAAAAATCAGCTAAAAGGTTTTCAGGAGGGTGCCGATGATTACCTCATTAAACCGGTGCCACCGGAATTGTTAGTGGCGCGCATTGAGCGGTTTGTGAAGCGTCAGCGTCAGGATGGCAGGGAAAATTAAGGGGAGACAGGGAAGTGGTGCTACTTTTTACATATGGTTTGATTTTTGCTTTTGGTGTAGCGATGGGCAGTTTTTTTAATGTGGTCGCCCACCGTTTACCACGCCAAAAATCCATTGTCAAATTAAGCTCACATTGTCCCCATTGCGAAATGCCCATTCCCTGGAAATACAAGATACCCATTATTTCGTACCTGGTATTAAAAGGGCGATGTTCAAACTGCGGACATCCCATTTCCTGGCATTACCCGGTTGTAGAATTGGTCAGCGGTTTACTAACGGTAATACTGTTCCATCGCTTTGGATGGAGTGGAGAATTTTTATTTTACCTGATTTTTACCTACGGCTTAATTGTTATTACGGTAATTGATCTTCAGGAGATGATTATTCCCAACAGCGTGTTGCTTGTTATGCTGGGGATGGGAGTAGTGGTAAATGTGATATTCGGTGTTCAAAATTGGCAGAATGCCCTGGTTGGGATGGGTGTTGCAACCATTGGGCTGCTGGGTATTGGGGTACTGGGGAAAATTCTCTTTGGGCGCGAAGCCCTGGGCATGGGGGATGTAAAACTGGGAAGTGTAGCGGGATTTTTTTTAGGAGGTCATATGATTATTTATGCTATATTCTTTAGCTTTTTTGTGGCATTTTTTGCCATTGTATTCATGCTGGTACTTAGCCGATTGCAACGACGGGATAGCATTCCGTTTGGGCCGTTTATGGCAATTGCCATGGTAAGTTTCCTGTTGTGGGGAAACAGCCTGATTCAGTGGTATTGGGGGTTATTCAGCTAAGCACCAAAAGTTTTGCAGAAAGGTTCAGGGATGAATCGGTATCGCTACAAAGCCGTCAGGATGGACGGCAAAATACTGGAAGACATTGTTCTGGCGGAGACAGAACAGGAAGCGTTGCAATCTATTAAAGCAGCGCGGTTACTCCCCCTGGAACTTTCCACCGATGTTCCGCGGGAAAAAGACCGGAATCGCAATTCAAAAACACAGAAGCTCTCCGCTCCCGCAAGAATTCAGTTTACCAAAAGCCTCTACACCCTGATAAAAGCGGGTGTGCCCATTCTGGGGGCGTTAAAAGTCATTCATGAGCAGGAAGAGAACCAGGATGTAAAGGCCATTGTTAGCCAGTTAATTCAGGATATTTCCGTAGGTAAATCATTCTCAGAAAGCCTGGAACGTTTTCCCCACATTTTTTCCACCATCTATATTCAAACCGTAAAAGTTGGCGAATTTAGCGGGACATTTGAAGATGCCCTGCACTATCTGGCCGAATTGGAGGAAAAAGACTACCGGTTAAAACGGGAATTGAAAAAATCCATTCGGTATCCAGCGTTTACATTGAGCGCAATCGTTGCGGCGTTTTTCGTGTTTACGCTGTTTGTATTTCCAAATTTCATGCCACTATTTCAGTCCACCAATTTAGAATTACCTTTGCCCACCCGTATTCTGATGGGATTGTCTGTGTCCATTCAACAGTATTGGTGGTTAT